>NZ_JBFHKV010000061.1:0-15332 GCF_041595215.1 Stieleria sp.
GATCCGACCGGGGTGGCCGCTTTCGACAACCTTGCGGCCGGTGAGCATCTCTTTGACGAAATCACTTACACGGTCACGGATCCTTCGGGGCTGAGCGACACCGCGGTGGCACAGATCTGGGTGCAAAGCCGCATCAATCTTGCTCCCACAGCGGCACCGACGTCGATCACGATCAGTGAAGACGGCGAAATCGACGAGGGGACGTTCGAATCGTTGCTGGTCGGGGCGACCGACGTCGACCGCTTGCCCGCCGATGCGGCCTTGAGCATGGTGCAAGAAACGGTGACCAGTTCAACGGGCGCCACCGTGATCATCGCCGCCGACGGCACGTTCGTCTACGATGCATCCGGATCGCCTGGGATTCAATCCCTGGGCCCCGGCGAGACCACCAGCGACAGCTTTTTGATTCGCGTCACCGATGGTTTCGACGTCTCGGCGACCGAGTGGGTGACGTTGCTGGTGACGGGGGTCAATGACGCCCCAACCGCCGTCGACGACTTTTACGCCGGCGTCTCGGCCGACGGCTTGCTGACGACCACGACCGCCAATGGTCTGTTGGCCAACGATAGCGACATCGATTCGCCGCCGCCGTTGCTGATCGACCCCAGTCAGACAGATCTGTTCAGCGCCGGCGGTGCACTCGTGACGCTGCGGCCGGACGGAACGTTCGACTACGATCCATCCGGAGCGTTCGCGGAACTGGCCGAAGGCGAAACGGCAATCGATACGTTCCAGTACGTGGTGCTCGACGAACGAGGCGCCGAATCGATCGCGACGGTGCGGATCGAAGTGATCGGAGTGGACGATGCACCGATCGCCGGTACCGACGGAGTCGAACGCGGATTCTGGACCGTTGCGACGCAGAAGATCGAGGTGCCCGCCAGTAACGGAGTCTTGGCCAACGACACCGATCCCGACGCGGCCAGTAACGGAACGATCCTGGAAGCTTCCTTCGACGGATTCAGCCAATACGGCGCGCGGGTGATCGTGTATCCCGACGGCAGCTTCAGTTACGACCCGACGGTCAGTGCGACGATCGCACAATTGCAGGCCGACGGGATCGATGTCGTTGATACCTTCACGTACACGGTGCGAGAAGTCGCACCGCCGGCGCCCTCGGGCGATCCGCCGCCGCCCGCGGTTCCGGCTGCCGATGGTGAAGATCCCGGCGACGGTCCCGGCAATGCACTCGCCGGTCCACCGCCGCAAGCCAGCAGCGAAGGCGTCGTTGAGGTCATCCTGCGGGCAAGGCCGTCCAACTACAGCTTTGACCTGGTCGTCGACAACCTTGGCGAGATCGGCAGTGGCGTGTCGATCAACAACAAGGGCAACGTGGCGTTCCAGACCACCAATGGCGGAAGCGATTTCCTGTACATCTGGAGCGAAGATACCGGCGCGTTGTCGCTGGTGCCGGAAAGCTTTGTCGGCGGCGGCAACCAAGTGTCACAGCCGCCCAACAACGGGACCGGCGGCGTGCCGACTGCCCTGTTCAGTCATATCGTTCAAATCAACGACCAGGATCGCATTTTTGCCCAGCGACAGATGAACGCGGCGGCGATGTTGGGTATGCCCATCATGGGGATCCCGATCCTGACATTCACCGATGTCTTGTTGACGTATGCCGAATTGTGGAACGGCGAGCGTGTGCTCGGCGGTGATCGGTATGGGACACCAACGCAAATCGGGGTCGGCGATCTCGGCATCGCCAACGCCGGGCTTCGTTGGGGCAACCCGATGATGATCGATTTGCAGCTGGTGACCATTCTGGGTGGTCTTTTGCCGGGCGTCGTGGGATTTGCGATCAGCGCCTCGTTCCAGCTCGTTCCGCGAATTTGGACGCTCAATCCGGTCTGGTCCAGCACGTACTACACCCCGGTCAATCCGGTCTGGAACGTCTTCCAAGACCCGGACAACTTTAATTTCGACGTTCTCAACGCGGTCTCGCTGGCAACCTCGCTGGCGCCGATCTGGGTGCCGCAGTTGTACGTCACGCCGTTCGTCGCGATCTATCCGCATTCGGCATCGGTCAACAACGCCGGGCAGTCGATCTTTGTGGCCAGTACGAACAGCAGCGCGGGAGATCCGGGGTTGAATCTGGTGACGTACGGACATCAGGGACGCCAGCCGTACAAGTCGGTCGGGATCGATCGGCCGATCAGCTACGCCATGATGGCCGACACCGGCCACAGTGTTTACACGACCCAGGGCGGTGACGTGACGATCGTCGATTTCGATCTGAACGAAACGAGCAGCAATGAATTCACGGCGTATGGCGATCGGGCCGCGATCAGCGATAGCGGGTACGCCGCCGTCGCCGGTGACGGACCGATGGGAGAAGGCGTCTACGTCATCAACGCCCGCGACGGAAAGTGGGCGAAGGTTGTCGGCATCTCGGGCGACGGAACCCTGGACGCCAACGAGGTCGAGATCGATGGCGAGGACGTGGGATCGATTCAGGCGATCCTCGGCGGCCCGGTCGGAATCAACGGCCCCAAGGTTGGTGACGAACCCGGTACCCCGTTCTTCACCATTTCGTTCATGGCGATGGCCGATGGAAAAGAAAGCCTGCACGCCGTCAATTTCTTCCCCGGCGAGTTGGAAAACGACACACTGTTTCGTCCGCTATTCATCGGGCTCAATCGCGTCGTCACGCTCGGCGAATCGTTGCCGGGAATCGGTCGAATTGATGAAGTTCGCGGCTTTGACATCATCAACAACTCGGGCCAGATCGTTTTTACAGACGGCAAAAAGGTAGTCCGTGCCAATCCGCCGATCAACGCGACCGGCGATTTGATCTACGCCTTCGAACGCCGGCCGATCAGCGAAAACGAGGTCTTTCAACGCGATGCGGGGGCCGCGGTCGCGCGGTTCATCGCCGGCGACCCGACAGCCACCGCCGGCCAATTCACCGCGACGATCGATTTCGGTGACGGAACGACGGGCGAAGGCACGATCGTCCCGATGGACGATCTGCCGTTGGCGTTTGAAGTCGTTGCCGAACATGAATATGACCGCGAAGGCCCCTACGCGATCACCGTTCAGATCACGGACAACAAAAACCGAACCGGCGGCGTCGCGGTCTCGCTGGCCAACATCGTTAACACAGTCAACGAAGAAGACATCGAAAAGCTGGTGTTGGTCGACGACGACGGCAACGACACCACGCCCACCATCCAAAGTTTTGCCTCGCCGCTGAGACCCGAAGGGGACCAGGGTGGTGGACAGTCTTGTCGCGTGGAACCCCCGAGCGACGAAGAGATTCGATCGGCAGGTCTGTCGACCCGTGCCACCTTCGATCGGTCGTCGGGAACGTTTGACGTCGTGTCCGTCGGTTACGGCGGATTCGTTTACTCCTACGGATTGGCCACCGCCGGCAGCGACGGCCAAGGCGAGCCCAACGCCAGCCAATCCGGCGGCGGGTCGTCGATCAATATCCGCAAGGTGCTCGCCAGCGGCAGACTCGACCCGATTTCCTTTGCCGCAAGTTCCTTCCTTGTCGATCGCTACGAAACGGCTTTCGACGGTTCCAGCGAAGGCGTCAGTTGTTTCAATACCAGTACGATCTCCGAACGATCGGAAACGGAAGTCCGTTCCACCAGCCAGTTTGTGGACGAAAAAACCTTCGACGACGGCGTGATTGATTGGGTGCTGACCACCGACAAGACCAGCGAATCCTTTACCCGCGGTGAACGCTTCGTCGATGGTGATTTGCAGTCCCAAATCGACAGTCTAATCGGTGGCAGCGGTTCAGCACTGGTCGGTGAGTTTACCGTCCGTGGCACGGACAACAGTCACGAAGTGCTGCGCGAATCTGGACCTGTTCATTCGATCACACGCGAGTACACGATCGACACCGAGTCGTCGGTGGATCACCGCGGCGGACGTCAAACGTTCAGCTTCGTTCACCGCACCGACACGATGTCTTCCTTCCGTTCAGTCGGGATGGTTTCGCGTGAAGACTATGACATCACGATCACGCGGGATTCCCAAACCACAATCCTTGAACAACGCCAACGGACCGGGCCGAGGGACATCAATACCACCGGCACCAGTCAATTCAACTCGACGACGTTCAAGTCAGGCAGCGTTGTGGGGAGCTTTTTCATCGAGACCACCTCCACCTCTTCCTCCGACACCACGACCACGGAAACCAACCAAACCCTGACCAAGAATTCAACTGCGACTGCAAACTCTTCGTCCCTCATGGAAGGGAGCGGGAACGCCGAGGCCGGCAATTTCAGCTTTTACACGTCCAGCCTGTCCGAGTCGATGATCGATTCAAATACGGACAACCAGCAGCAAAGTTCGCAGTCCAGCCAGCAATCCGCCACACGCGTGAACGTCAGCCAGCGTGGCAATTTCTACGAAGGCGATTACACCAACCAGGAAACGCGACACACCGATTACTCTTCCAACAGTCGCACCGAAAACCAGACCTCCGTCGTTACGTCCGAGTCGACCGGCAGGCAAGATCTGACCGCGTACGCGACGGGTAACAAAAAGAGCGGCGACTTCTCCATCCGCGAACGCAGCACTTCCTCGGACACGACCGAAACGACCCAAACGAATCAATCCGAGACCAAGACGTCTGAATCGACCACCGAAACGAGCGGCGAGTCCAATAAGGCTGGAAATGCCAAGGCGGGTGATTTCGAATTCGACGGATTCAGCTATGCCAACGTGGTCACCGTCAAAGCGACGACCAACGGGCCGCTTCGCACCGAGACCGATGAAACCGTCGAATCAGAAACTCGCTATGAGGGCTCCGGTAGTTCGCGGTCGGGAAACGTTCGCAAAACCGAAAACGCCACGACCGAGACGGAGTCGCAACGACGATTGGTCAACCAAACCCAGTTCAGCACGACCGATACCAAATCGAAACGGACCGACAGGGTGGGCACCGATTCCAATACCGTCACGGGCGACTACACACGCACCGTGGAAGGAACCACACAAGGGACTCAACGAACGACATCCGACAATCAAGACCAAAGTATCGTCACCACGGTCCGAACAGATTCATCCGATCGTTCGACGACACAGGGTAACGCCATTTCAACGGATAAATCGACCAGTTCACGGTCAACGTCCAGCGAAACCCGCGACGTCCGCGATTCCATTGTGACCCCCACGCTGTTGAGCCAGACTGATTTCACGCATTCAGAATCCTCGACCGTGGCTGTCGCCAACGAATCTTCCAACAGCATCGTCGGGAATTTTAGCAGTCTTCAGGTCATTGACGTCGACTCACAATCGCGTCACACCCAGCACAACCAGACATCGACAAAACTGGTCACGTCAGAAATGACGTCCCACCAAGAACTCGACTCCACGGGGAATTTGATCAGCGGCGCATCTGTCTCTTCGGACACGTCCTTCAGCACGACCGAAACGATCTCCGGTTCGTCCAACGGCCCATTGATCATTCCCAGAGCTCCGTTTGCGACCGAAAACCCGATCCGCCCCGAACGAATCAACGGCGATTCGACCATCCAAGTGGATTCCGTCGTGAATGCCACGTCCAATTCCATCACCGGCATCTTCAACTCGGTCTCGGATTCAACTGTCACGCGGAACTCCAACTCGCGCCGCGAAAACATCTCCAGCTACACCGAGACGGCAAGTCGTTCGACAGAGGTGACGCACTCGGAATCCGATGGCAATCAGATCACCGGAGATGTGGTCATCACGACACTTGAGGAAACCGAATCGGACCACGGTTCCAACCATTCCAACCAAACGCTCACCGACCAGGAATTCGGCACTTCCGAGACGACTCGACGGTCGACCGAAGACGGGAATCGCTTCACCGGCGACTTTACCGTGCTTAGCAATTTTTATTCGGACGGCGCCACGCTGGTCACACGGACCAATCAAACACTGACCGAAACACGTCGGACCGGGACCACCGCCGACGGTCGCGGAACGGAATTCGTCAACCGTGTGACCGGCGATTCCACCAGCCAAGAAAACACCTGGGTCGGAGCCAGGATCGAAGTCAGTGCCACCAATCAGGATCAAACCAATACCTCGCTGACGACCTCCGATAGCACCACGCAGATCAATCGGACCAGCAATCGATTCACCCAAGATTACTCAGAGTTGCGGTCGGGCGAATCCGAAATCATCGTCGCACAAACCTCTGTCAACGGTTCACGTACGGTCCAGACCAATGAAACGACCGACGCGACTTCGTCCAGCCTAAGCAACGGAAACCGTGTCACCGGCTACTTCGAAGGCAATGAGGTGATCCAGCACACGGTCAGCGGCACCACGCTGGTGACCCATCAAACCTATCGAGAGGAAGGTGCGTCGACCTCGACACGTCGAACCGAAACCGAGCGAAGCGGAAACAGCGTGACCGGGCACTACATGGACTCGTGGACGACCATCGGCGGTTCCGATTCCAGCCAAACGATCACCAATCAATCCCTTACCAATCTGGTAACCGTTCAGACAACCGGAACCTCATCCGGGACCTCCTCGGGGAACAATTTGTCCGGCGAGGTGGTGCGTTCGGAGGGCGGTGCATCCGAGGTGACTCGTGTGGAGACGGTCACCAACGGATCGCTGACATCGGCCACAACCTCGGTCAACGTCGCGACCTCGCAGAGCAATTCGGCTGGTAACCTGATCATCGGAGTTGTCGACACGGAGTCAATGTCTGACGAAACGGTGACTCATACCGAAGTGTCGACGAACGGGACACAGACCACTGAGGTGTCCGTCACCGACCACTCGACCAATGAAACGATGCGTCACGAGCAGCGTGTTCTTGGCGACACCCATTACGTCTCCCGATCGATTGTTCAATCGGACCGATCGACCGAAATGACCAATAACGGCCTCCGAAGCGTCAATGAAACGGGTTCCGAGAGCGAACGTTTGATCGAGTACGACGGCAATTCGATCACCGGCATCTTCACGCGTGAGGAACAAACCGAAACCGAGTCCGCTGCGACCGAAACCGAAACGAATCGAGGCCGCTCGGAGTCCTTCACCGCGACCGGGTCACAAACCACGCACGTGACTGCGATGGGCAACTCGATCTTGGGTACCTCCAGCGGTCGCAACCAAATCGAAGATGAAAGCACGGTGGTGCACGCGATCTCCAACCAATCACTGTCGGTCGCCGCGACTGTCGACGAGTCGTCCACCCGCATTCAAGACTTTATGTCCAACTCCATCAGTGGAGAATCCAGTTCAACGACCGAAAACTCCGGCACCCGCACACGCGTCGAGACAGTCGTCAACGGCACGCTCAATGCCTCCGTTTCAGAATCGTCAACGTTCTCGTCTACTGCGACGCGGACGAACAACACCATCACCGGCGATTTTACGGACACGAATTCCGGCGAACAGTCCTCGCGTATGGATGGCAGCGACACCAACAAATCTCTCTCGGTTTCCTACGTCACGACCGTCGATACTACATTTCAGTCCGGCAGCGGCGGGAATGCCGTGACCGGGGCCTACACCAAGGCATCCACCAGCGAGTCCACCGAGGTTCGTACCTCGACCGATACCAACGGGCCGCTGACGATCGATGCGGTCACGACAACGGTCACCAACATCATTGAGTCTGGAAGTGGAGATTCCGTGGCGGGCAGTTCGGCCACCAACGTGGTGACGATGACGGATGTCACGATCGATCAAACCGACACCAATCAGTCGCTGACCGTCAACATTGACGCGACGAGCAATTCACGTGTCGAAGTCGATTCGACCCACAACGAGTTCAGTGGCTTGGTCACCGATGAAACAACGTCTCAGTCGAGTGGCGTTCGCACCGAGGTGGCCAGCAACCAGGGCTACGGTTCGACCGTCGTGACGGAGTATTCGTCTCAGTCGATGTCCAGCACCACGGGAAATGATATCACCGGAGCGATGGTATCGACCAGTTCCGGGACGTCATTGGATGAAACGATCTCCCAAAGCACGGTGCAAACGGAGACTGCAGGTGAGACGATCACCTTGAATGCGTCGTTCAGCAGCGAATCGAGCTCCAACGTGATCACGGGCCAATTCGCCAGCGACTCGCAGAGCGATTCCGAAACGATCGTGATCGCCACGGTCGACAATCAGACGCTTGATGCCGACAGCACCTCGACGACCACGTCCGCGACGACGTCCTCGGAGTCCGGCAATTCGATCACGGGGGACTACAGTTCCGACGTGACGACGATCTCCGCAGGTTCAGGCACGCAGCGTGATGTCAATCAAGTCTGGGTCATCAATGCGGTTTTCAGTAACGACTCCGAGTCTCAAACCTTGGAAACCGGCAACCGAATCGACGGAACCTACGCGGCGACCGTGACCACGGCCGAAACCAGTTCCCATTCAGAATCGAATCTCGTCAACCCGAATTCGACCAGTGCGTCGACCGACAACTCGACATCGACCGTGACGAGTTCTGGTGACCACGTGACCGGTGCGTATTCGTCGACCACGATCAAGGATTCCGCGACGACGTTCAATGAGACCTATGCCTACCTGGATCTCAGCGGGACTCGTACATCCAGCACTAGTTCAAACACCATGTCGACGTCCGATGGGAACGTTTTGATGGGCAGCGATGACACGACGGCACGCACCGAGTCTTCAACCGCGGGAACCTCGACGGAAACCAATCAAGGGATTGTCACGGTCGACACAACATTCACGAATTCACTGGTTAGCAACACCGAAAGCGGATCGAACAGGCTAACGGGGCAATATTCCAGCGTCACGACGGACGTGTCCAGTTACTCCAGTAGCGAAACCAGTTCGAATCAATCACTCAGTTTGGCTGTCACCGATTCAGGGAATTCCAATGTGACGACGACCCGTTCGGGTAACAGCGTGGTCGGGGCGTTTGCCGAAGTTGTCGATTCCAGTGCCAGTCGATCGGGCACCGAAACGACCACCAATCAAACGCTGACCAGTGTCATCGAGGTCACGTCCAGCAGCACGTCGCAATCAACGACCACCGGGAACGATTATTCGGGGGATTCGGCGTTCACTTCCTCGGGCAGCAGTTTGACAACGAAGGCGCAGACCGACACGAATCAAACGCAGACGATCGAGCTAGCCGAAACCACCACCTCGACCAGCACCGGGTCGGGAAGTGAGAACGCGATCACCGGGGCGTTCACCTCGGCGGGTGAATCGAGTCAATCAACGACCAGCGATGAAACACAGTCCAACCAGACGCTGGCGGGAACGATGCATCGTGAAGCCACGACCACGATCACCGACACCGCGTCTGGCAATCGCATCGTCGGTGACTACACGACCCAGTCGATCATGGAATCGTCGGCGACAGTTTCTGCCACGACCACGAATCAGACCTTCACGGTCATGACCACACAAGTCGAGTCGGACACTTCGACCAGCACCGAAACCGGCAATTCGAGATTCGACACCTACGAGACAACGTTTACGTCAACCAGCACCGTCACCACAAACCAATCCAAAACGAATCAAACGCTGACGGAAACTGCCGCCACAACCAGCACGACAGAATCGAGCGGCAGCCGAAGCGGAAATCGAACCAGCGGCGAGTACACCGACGATGTGACCAAGGATGTCACGACAAACGGAACCGGCAGTGCGACGAATCAGTCGGAATCCAGCACCAGCGAAACGGGGGAGACGTTGCAGGAGGTTATCAGCCAGATCGGCAACGACATCACCGGTATGTTCACGTCCACGTCGACGACCACTTCCGCGGCCACGCAGGATCTGGCCGAAAGCAATACGGACCGCTCGGTCATCGGCGCCGCCAGTTACAACGCGTCGGTCACACGCGAAACCACGGGCAACAGTGTAACCGGAGCCTTTGCCGAAACGACGACCACCATCGATACGTCCTCAACCAACCAATCGGGCACGATCGGCGACCGCTCGTTCACACTGACCGAAACGACGTCGATGACGGGAACCTCCACGTCGACCGGTAACCGAATCAGTTCGGAAGTCACGGTCGTCTCTTCGTCGACGGACGAATATGATTACACCAAAAACACGACGTATGCGGACGGTAGCGACACGAAAACGGCCATTCGCAGCGGCTCCAACGAGGCTTCTTCGACAAGCAATGCGATCACTGGAATCTACTCGCTAACGTCAACGGCATCCCAGTCAACGTCGTTGAACGAATCCGGCACGCGAACCGAATCGTATTCCGCAACGTCGACCTCCGAATCCACGTCAACGACGACGGACTCTGGCAATTCGATCGTCGGATCGTTCGATCGTTCATCCGATGCTGACTTTTCCAGTGCGGTCACGCGGACACTGACGGATGCCGCTGGAACGGTGCTCTCGATCGACGAAACGTCCTCGGAAGAATCCACCGACATCCATACCGGGAACGAAATCACGGGGCTTTGGAGCAGCACCGGAGCGTCGCAGTCGAGCCTGGTCACCACACAGTCCGTCGTGACCGTCGACGGGTTGCACGATCACACTGTGGTCAACAGCGTTTCCAGCGATACATCATCGACCGGCAGCGGCAATTCAGTCACGGGCGAGGTCGCCGGTCAAGTCGACTCGACAACCATCACCACCCTTTCCCAGGACGGTCTTGTCGGCGGGGTCACGATCGATTTTGATTCCACTTCGACCGAGGTGGCGCAAACCGATACGACCGGAAATCGCATCACCGGTTCCTTCCAGCACGTCACGACGGCCACCGATACCTATTCCTTTACGCAACTGGTGGACCGCGGCGCAGACGGCGAATCAACCCTCAACGGCAGCGGCGTGAAGTCCTACAGCCGTTCTGTCGACGCGGACGCCCTGACCGGCGATGCCACCAGCACGACGACGGGGACTGATACGTACACCCTGAACCAATCCGGGACAAACTCCTCCGGGGTCTTCTCCGTTGAACTCGATGGCGAGGATGCCTTTACTGAAACGGAAACGTCGAACTCGCAGACAGGCGTTTTCAATCGGCAATCCGACGTGGCAGGGTCCGTGACGGGGTCACGTACGATCGGCTCGGTTACCACTGCGTTTACCGAAGCCATCGACCAGGTCGTCACGCAAAACGGCAATTACATTGACGGCGACATCGACATCAGCTTCGCCGGCAACGGACGGTATGATTCGCTGGTCGATTTCGTCGAAACGTCCAACGCCGCCGCCGGCACGCCAGGCATGCTGGACCATTCGCCGACCGGCGTGCCGATGTTCATGGGCGCCCCGCCAGCGCTTCCGACCGCCGGCGGAGCCGAAGCCTTGACCGCCGTCGCGGCCGCCGCCGTCTCCTCCTGGACCGTCGCCACGACCGGCTCACTTGCCGGAGCCGCTTTCCGTGGCGTGCAGGCGGTTGCGATGGAGTCGATTCCCGCGGGAAGCAGTTTGTCCGGCAGCGCGGTGATGCAGCAATACACGTTGGCCGGCGCCGATGCGATCGAGCAGTACTGCTTCCCCGCCGGCACCGAAGTCTTGTTGGCCGACGGGACGGCAAAGCGGATCGAACAGATCGCTGCCGGGGATCGTGTCGCATCGGCGACCTTCGACGAGGATGTGGTCGCACTTGAACAGAGAGCCGGGCAATGGATGCACGCGACACACACGGCGACCGCCGCGCTGGATCAGCCGTTGCTCCGTCCCACAAAGCAGACGACCGGCGGTACTGTTAGCCAGACGTACCACAATGCCCCGCAGCCATTGATCGACATCCATCTCGGCGACTCCAAGATTACGACAACGGCGGGACACCCGTTCTTCGTCTTGAATGCCGAAGACGAATGCGATCACCATGCCACGCCGCCCGCGATCTCTCTCGCCCATCGCGGCACTTGGAAACTCGCCCGCGACCTGATGCCCGGTGATCCGCTGGTGACGGCCGACGGAATCGCATTGACGATCACCGCCATCACGCCGAACGAATCTCCCGCCCAGCCGGTGTACAACTTCTGCGTCGCCGAGCACCACAACTATCACGTTCGACTGCCCGGCACTGATCACTTTGTCCTGGTGCACAACGACTCGTTCGGGTTGTACACCTATGGCAACGCGCTGATCCCGGTTTTGATCGAGGAACTTAATGATTGGGCGGCGGATGTCGCAAACCGCACCCAGGAGATGATTCAATGGGTGAAGGACAACACCCTGATCGATGAAGTACTGGTGGGGCTGTCCAACGCGTTGACCGATGCGATCAACGTGCGGGTGATCCAGGTCGGCGCGATCGTCAGTGTGTTTGACGCGGAGACCGGCAAGGCGATCATGGACGCCGGTCGCGAGGGGATGCGTGACAACACGTTATTCGGTGTGAAATCGACCACGGTGGCCATGGCCGGACTGTCCGCCGTCGCGACCGTCGCCACCTTTGGTTCGGTCGGCGTGATCATCGTGTCGGCCGGCGCCGTTTATGGCGTGCTGGATGTGACCACGCGTGCCGACCTGAGCGGGAAATCGGTTCAGTTCAATGAGGCGTTTCGGGGCGCGATCAACGGCATCTCCAATCCGTTTGGGGCGGCGTTCGGCTACGTGATGGGATCCAACGCGGTCGCCAACAGTAACGCAGGCTCGCGTGCGGAATTGCTGGCCGAATATGACTACAACAATCGCATCGGCACCGCGATCGGTAGCATCTTTGGAGGGCTTGCGGTGACCGGCCATGCGGCGTTCATGCGTAGCGGCAGTATCACCTACGCGATGAAGGCGATGTCACCGGGTGTTCTGGGGGCGGTGGGCGGAATGGCCTATGGGCATCTGACCGGCCAAGACCTTGCCCGGACGATGGAGATCGCCGCGACAGCCTCGTTTGCGGCCGATTTTGTCGGCGGGCTGTTCATCAAGTGCTTCGTCGCCGAAACGCCCGTCTGGGTGCCGGCCGATGGCCTCACCGAAAGCTTCTATGCCGAACAACCGACAACGGTCGGCCCAGGAGCGTTTGATGGCAGGATCACACAAATCGGTGCCGGGGTGTCGCTTGCCATCCTCGCATCGATGTCCTTCGCCGCCCTGATGCGATCCAGCCCGGGACGCAACGAGGAACAGGACGAGCAGGAGCGACGTCGATCAAGCGTCGATTCGGTGTTCGGGTCGGCCGACGAGGACTGGAAGGATCTGGCGGACGTGCTCTGGGGCGATCCGCTATTGCCGCATCGGCGCAAGCCGACATTTAGATTCAGTTGACATTCCTCCATCCCATGACAGTCGGTTCCGTTCATCACAAATCAATCACGTCATTCAAACCTCGGTCATTCCAATGTCCGCTTTAAAAACACCCGCCAAGTCATCCGGACGCGTCGTCGTCGCGTACTCGATCCTGGTGATCGGGCTTACCCTTTCGGCGCGACTGATCTTTGGCGGAGCGTTGTTCCCCCAATCGTCTCCGGTGTCCGTTGAACGGACCGATCAATCGACGATGCTGGCGTCGCTTGAATCGACTCGGTCGACACATCCCGCCGCGTCGACCCGTCGCATCGAATCGATTCGCGTCGGGGAGCGCGTGCTGGCGGAGAACCCCGAAATCGCTCCGGAGGAGCGTGCCCGTTGGCAGGAACCGGACTGGCAAGATTGGCTGCACCTGACGCTGCAGATGCCGCTTCCAACCGATCAAGAGGACGCCGACCCGCCGATCCTGGATATCGAGATTCTGCGTCCCGAACAATGGGTCCTCGATCAACTGGGAGTGATCGTCGCCCAGCGTGACGATGTCGCTGTCGTGGGCGAGAACGAATCGTTCGAATTCGCCGATGCAGAAACCGCGCTGGTTCCCTATTCGCCGCTCCGCCCGACCTATCGCTACGTCGCCGAGATGTACGCGATTGCAGAGGTTGCCAATGCGGAAGTGCTGGGACTGGCGGTCGACATCGATCTTCCCGAGATGGGCGCGGTCGGAACGGCCATGGTCAGCGCGATCCAGCCGTGTCCTCCTGTCAAATCTTCGGCGGGGCAGGTCGTCACCGCGACGTTCGCCCATCCGCCGACGCGTCAGGTGTTGGATGTCGTCTTCGAAGGCGAGTCGGATGCGATCGGCGTGACCGACAACCACCTGTTCTGGTCCGAAGACCGTCAGGCATTTGTGGCGATCGGGCAGATGGAATCAGGGGAACGCGTCGTCACATTTCATGGCGACACCAAGCGGATCGAGAGCCGACTGCCCCGCCCGGGACCGCAGCTGGTCTACAACCTGGAAGTCTACGGAGAACACGTCTACTTCGTCGGCCAGCAAGGACTGCTGGTCCACAACGCGTACTCGCGGGGAGCAAACGGGGACGATGCACCATCTTCCCGTTATACAAGAGATGCATTCGAGGGACGACATATCTACCGAGCAGCTGACGATTTCGATCTTGGAATCCCTGCAAAAGTTGATCCAAAATACGTTCACAAAAGCATCAGGCAGAAGATTCAGGACGGGTGGACAAACGCTGATTTGATGAGAAGCGGTAACTCTCCTATTGGACACGATGGTCGGCCGATTAATCTTCACCATGTCTTGGGAGCAGAGCCGGGGCCGATGGTAGAGATTCTCGGCGCTACTCATAAGCGACATCACAGAGCGTTGCACGGCCTGATTGAAGACGGGAATAGCTTCCGCAATGTTCCAGGCTTAGAAAGTAAATATAATTCATTTCGCAGACGATATTGGAAATGGCGTTTAGGACAACTAACCGGAGGTTCAGATGGCTGATTTTGCCACGCTTGTTCGGCAACTTGAAAACACCGGAAAGGATTTGTTTTGGCAGGGTAGGGCATCAGACGATTCAATTAAGAAGCTTCAGGCACTACTTGCGACGCCACTTCCCGATTCCTTTAGGGACTTTATTGCGACGTACGGCGGTGGAGGGGTCGTCGAAGAAGAGATTTCCGGAATCGAAGATAACGACGCGTCACTGGATTACAGAGGGACGGTCTACGGCGACACGCTACGCTGCAGGGAAGACTATGCTTTACCAGACAACCTCGTCGTCATCTATTTCACAGAGGAAGGCGTGGTTTGGTGCTTGGATGTCAGTCAGTTCACTGAAAATGAGTGTCCAGTGGTTAGCTTCGATATCCAGACTAAAACAACAGTTCAACTTGCACCTGACTTTCTTGAGTTTTTCCGTGAATACGTATCCATGAGAGTCGCCAATTAGCCACGGTCGGCGGATCCCTTGCATTAAGTTCATTTACAGCTAGCGTCATCCAGCGAGCCGGCCGCAGATCACGGGCGTCTGCCAAACGAATGGCGTGTACATTCTGATTGCCGCGTCATAACGCAATCAACTCGCTGGCTCCCACTCAAGACGTCGGCACGCAGTTAACACAACTTCCTTTCCCTCAACGAACAATCCCCTTTAAACTCACGACACGGAGTGCTTGGGGAGTCGTGCGCCGCC
>NZ_JBFHKV010000062.1:0-15255 GCF_041595215.1 Stieleria sp.
CGCTGCACTTCCGCTGGATCAGTTCGGTGCTGTCGCTGTCCGTCGCAACCCTCGTCAGTCTCGCCCTGCCGCCGATCGCAATACGAAGGCTCAAAGAGATTCGTGGTGCGTCGTTGGCCGAGACGCCGGGGTACGCCGATCGAACTTAAGACTGTCGGGGCGATGAATGACGGTCTTCAAAAGACTGGTCGACCGATGGGCAGGACGGGTGAGCGATCGTTGAGCTTTCTTGATAAACTAGCCCTCTTTCAACTCGGATCACTAATCATGGAAACAATACGAAGGCGGATGAGATGAGTGATACATTTTCCGATCCCCCGGGCTCGACGATCGCGTCGGCTCCGACGCTCTATCGGCACAGCGGCAAGGTCTCGCCGGCCAGTTTGGTGATCGCGGCCGTGGTGCTGATTCCGTTGGGCGTTCTGTTCGGCGCGATCTACTCGGCGGCCGTCGTCTATCTGCCGTTCATCAAGCTTCGTGGTCTGGTCACTTTCTTCGTCGGCGGCGGGTTCGGTCTGATCGCCGGTTCGCTGTGCTTCAAACTAAAGTATCGCAGCCGGCTGATGGCGTTCTTGACCGTGATCGGATTCACGGCGATCGGTTACTACAGTTCATGGGCGGTGCACCCTGCGTTGGTGATCGGCCCCGGTGAACTCGGCGGTGACTTCGTCCCGTTGATGATCCAAGGCTTTGATCCGATCGTGATTTTGGGCTGGATGAAAGGCATCTTTGCCGAGGGCATCTGGGCGATGGGCGGGGGCGGTGCGGGGGCGCTTTCCGGTTGGGGAGCGGTGGCGATCTGGGTGCTGGAAGCCGCACTGATCTTCGGAACCGCATACGTTTCAGGAATGGCCGCGTACGGCAATCGACCCTTCTGCGAACACTGTTACCGATGGAACGACGAGACCGAAGAGCTGGCCGTGCTGCCGGTTTCCACCACCGACCCGGCCTGGATGCAGATCCGCAACGGAAACTTCGACGCACTGAAGAAACTGCAGATCGCATCGGATTCCGATGCCGCCTATGTCGAATTGAGACTCGCCGATTGTCCGACCTGCGACGAGAGTGATTATCTGTCCGCAATCGGCATCACATTGACGGTGGACGAGGGTCAGCTAAAAAAGAACGAAACCGATATCTTTCGTCACCTGAGCGTGACCCGGGCCCAGCGTGACGAAATCGTCGATTTTGCTGCCGCCATGGCAGAAGCCGTCCAGTTGATGAGGGAAGAGGAAGAGGCGTTGAATGAAGCAGCCACGGACGAAGACGAACTGCCAACCGGCGATCCCAGTCACCCGAACGAGCCAGCTCCATGACCGATGACGCGGCACCCGGCCACACCACGACGATGCCACGTCAATCCGTCTATGTTTCAGCCGTGGATTGGTGGATCGCGGTCCTGCTGATGCTGGGGCCGATGATTTGTGTCGGTTTGACGGCCGTGCTGTTGCAGCAAGGCAGGCAACAGGACGCCCTGATTTGTTTGCTGGCCGGAGCCGGGACCCTGTTGTTCACGGGCCTGTTCACCGTCCCCTGCCGATACACCATCCTGCCGGACACGTTGTCGATCCGTTGCGGCATCCTGTTCCAACGCGTGCCGCTGCATCAAGTCAAAGCGATCGAGCCGAGCGGCAGCTGGTTGAGTGGACCGGCTCTGTCGGTGCGGCGGGTGAAGATTAGCACCGCCTCGCGTTTCTATCTCGTCTCGCCGGCCGATCGGGAACGGTTTATTGAAGAGTTGACCGAAGCGGTGAAACAAGCGGGGTGACGGCCGATTCATTTGACCCGATCGCAGACGGGGTTAGCCGTTTCGCGCGAGCGTACGGGCACCCGCAGGAAGTCGATGCACCGGTGGCTTGGGAAACCAAGCGGAACGCAAGCTGGAAGCGTACGCCACTTGGAAGCTTACGCCACTTTTTTGAAGACGTATTCGTTGCAGCCCCATCCGTTGCCGACGGTGGTCAGGTTGATCAGCTGGAAATGTTTGGCGACCAACGGCACGATGATGGCTTCGGGTTTGGCGACTTCAAAGGGCAGCCCGCCGATCCAGTCGACCCAATCGTGCCACGCCGACATGCCGCGATCGGTTCGCTTTTTCCGCCAATCGGCAAAGGGCAGCGGATTGCGTCCCCCGGCCAGCCGTGCCAGTGCGAACTTGAATTCGTACCACGACGCGACCGCCGCGACCCACACGGGGCGCGCCCACTTTGGCAATCGATGGTACAGCTGCTTGATCCCCAGCCATCGCCGACTGCCGCCGCCCTGGTCGTTATAAATCGCGATCGCAAATCGTCCGCCGACCGCCACACGCGCCGCTGCCAGTTCGATCGCTCGTTCCATTTGCCCGGTGTGATGCAGCACACCCCAGCTGTAGACGACGTCAAACTGTCCCAGCGATTCCATCAGCGATTGATCCAACGCGGACCCTTGAAGAATTTCCCACTTGATCGGGTCCGCCGATTCACGCTGCCGAAGCTGTTCGGTGCAGGCGACACTGTGAGGATCAAAGTCGATCGACACGACCTCCGCCCCCAACCGATAGGCGGCCAGTGAAAACAGTCCGCTGCCGCTGCCGAGATCCAGAAAGCGTTGACCGTCCAGCGGACGTCCGGCGGCGTCATCAAGACACAGCAACCCGGTCAACGAACGGCAAGCCTGGTCGATGCGATCTTCGTCCAGATGGTTCAGAAACGATGCCCAGTTTTCACCGAACGCGAACCGCGTTTCGCTCATTCTGTTTCCAAGTCCAAGAGAAACTGTTTGGTCTGCAAGCCGCCCGGTGCGCTAAAGCCACGTAAGCCACCCCCGGCGCTGACCACTCGGTGGCAGGGAATGACCAACAAAATGCGATTGCGCGCCATCGCCGCCCCGACCGCGCGGCTGGCTGCCTTGTTGCCCGCCCGCTGCGCCAATTCCTGGTAGGTGATCGTCGTGCCCGGCGCGATCGCGCGACAACACCGATAGACCTGATTGGTAAACGGCGTCCAGCCCTGTGTGTCCAACTCGATGGCGTCGAAATCCGCGTGGCCGGTCGCAAAGTACTCGCGTAACCGTTGATCCAAATCTTCCCCGCGCGGGTCACCGGCGACTGGGCCGTCATCGGAGCCTGGGCTGTCGTGAGAGCCTGTGCGTTCTTGCCAACGCAAGGAATAAAGTCCCGCCGCGGTCCACGTCGAAACCATGTTCCCCAACGCGGTCCAATGGTCCTGCTGCACGCCGGCCTGGGCGGTCAATTGAGCGGTCGTCAAGGTCATGGAGCGTGAACCGAGTCGAAGGGGGCGGAGTTTGCGAGATGCCCTGTTATACGCTAACGATGCATTCTCAACATCGCCCGTTTGTCTTCAATCCAGTCGGTCAGCGAATCCCTGACGGCTCGTCCCAAGGTGCCGTCGCGATAAACCAGCCGCGCGTATCCGGTTTGTCCGGGCAACACGCGATCGGTTTCGCCGCCGACCAGATCGATCAGCACCGGAAACCTGGGCGCGATCAACTCCATTGCATCCGAATCGTCAGTCGCTTGCGGGTTCGGCCGCACCGGCAACGGGCCTCCGGCGTCAGCCCCCAAGGCGGCGTGCGGCAGCGACAATTCGGCCCGCGGCAACACGCGATCGATTCGGCCCGCGATCGGTCGCTCGCCCATGCCCCACAAGCGAACGTCGACCCGTTGTCCTTGGGCACGCCGAAATGCCTCGACATCGGCTTGATCGACCAGCCCCAGCATTGTTTCGCTTCCATGGGATCCGATCACCAACAATCGTTTGCCCCGGTGGATGAATGTCCCCACACACGATTTCACATCACATTGTGCAATCACACCGTCGGCCGGCGAGCAGACGACCAGTCCGGCGAGCTGTCGTTCCAGTTGTGCCAATCGGCTTCGCAAGGCCGCTTGCACCTTCTGCTCCAAACCTGCCGCGGCGATCGATTCGGAACTGAGGAAACCTCGATAGCGGGCGTCGGATGTTTCCAGATCCAACAACACATCGCGGTACTCCAATTCCAGTTCGCGATTGCTCAGCCGAGCCAGAATCTGTCCGCGCGAGACAACGTCCCCGACCGACACCAAAAGTTCGTCCAAGAATCCATCTGCGCCGATTCGTACTTCGTGCGGATGGTGGTAATCGACGACCAGCGGTACGGTTCCACGCGAGTACCACGGCACCACCGACCAGCACATCCACAGGGTTGCGGATGCCGCCGCGGTGATCCAACCCAGGCGGCGATGACGCACCAAGCGGTTCTGCAGGATCACGCGGATCCAACGATAACACGTCGGTCCCACCCACAATCCGATTGCGATGATCGCGATCGCCTTTCCCACCCCGTGCATCAACACTTCCGCCGAGAGCAGCAGCGAGACACAGACGATCCACCGCCACACCAGCGCTGCGATGGCATACGCGACGACGATGGCCGGACTGCCTTCGCCCCGATCGGGACCGCGGACGTCGATCCCCAAGAAATAGCGGCGCGTCGCCGTGGCCAACCACCGCCGTCCATGTGTTGCCAGGTTGGGCAGTTCCAAGGCATCGATCATCATGTAGTACCCGTCGAAACGCATCAACGGATTCGCATTGACCAATAGCGTCATCAACGATGCGGTCACGATCACATTCATCGCATGCTGGCGGACCAACGGATCGAAGCTGGACGTCCACACCAATGCCGCAATCGCCGCACAGAAGATTTCGGCGTACATTCCCGCTGCCGAAATCATGGCCCGCTGCCACTTGCCGTCGATCTTCCAGCCGCTGGTCACATCGACGTAGGGCATCGGTGCAAACAGAATCAGCACGATCCCCGACTCGCGGACATGACCTCCGAATCGACGACAGGCCAACGCGTGACCGGCTTCGTGAATCAGCTTCAGCCCCAACCAGGTGGCCAGCAGCACCAGCCAGTTCTGCCGCGCCAGCACGTGTCTCCCCGCGCCAGTAAACGCGTCCCAGGATTCCCACAACGCAAACGCCGCGTAGCCGACCACGAGACTCCAGACTACCCCTCCCCAAACACCGAAAATAAGTTTGCCCAACGGATCCAGTGGACGCAAAACCGGCATCGGATTGAACAGCGGAATCTTCTGGATCATCGGATTGACGCCGCCCAGCACTCTGCGCGTCTGCTGTTTGACACGCCCTTCCTCCAGCCGATTCTCGCAGCTGGACTGCTCGGTCGTGATGATGGAACATTCCAGTAGCCATTTGCAGAGCGTGGCGACTTCGCATTCCTCTAATCCATCGCTGCCGCAGATCTCGGCCGTCTGGCCCATCGCCTCGGCGATCGTTGTTTGACCGTCCAGCAACGAGACGAACGTGTATTCGGCAAGTCCCAGTCGATAGAACTTGCTGCGCAACACGTCTTCGATCACATAACACGTCCGCCCGCCATACACCTGAACCGCAACCCGCACGTCGTCGCGAACCGAGGGACAGAGCCCAAGGATGTCGACGGTCAGGTGTGGGGCGGGGGGGAGAGGAGTTTCGGGTTTCAAGTTTCAGGTTTCAGGTTTCAGGTTTCAGGTTTTGAGATTTGAGATATCCTTCCGGTCTTCAGAAGAACCAGGCCGCTCTGGCTTTTTCCGCGGCGTGATGAAATAAAATCCATGCGATGCGTCTTGAATCGGTGCTGACCTTTGCCGTTCCTTGCATGCCGGGACGCAGGTTTCGATCGCGATTCTCCAGGATCACTTCGGCGATGAAGACGTTGCGTTGATCCCGCACTTCGGCGCGGGGGCGGATCTTGTCAATCGTTCCTTCCGTGGTCTCGCTTCCCATGCCTTCCAAAAACAGCGTCACGCGGTCACCGACTTCGACGTGCGTGACCTCTTCGGCAGGGACCGCTACCTCGACGCGCAGACGCTCCAGTGGTGCGACCTCGTACAACACTTGTCCCTTGGTCACCGGATAGTTTTCTCGCCGATCCAGACTGCCCGACAGGACGATGCCGTCGATCGGGCTGCGGACTTGAAGATTCGATTGCCGAAACTGCAAGAGTTCTTGCTTGTTCGCCAACGCGCGGGCTTGCAAGTCGGCCATCACCGCTTGCGGGGTTTCGTAGCGTGCCTGGTGCGCGTCTCGTTTCGCTTCGGCCCGCGAGTGTTCCGCCGTCACGCCGGCCAGTTCCCATAAGATCTCACTGCCGTCCAAGTTGGCAAGGCACTGTCCCGCACGCACCACGTCGCCCGGTTCGGCCATGGTGGTTTCCAGCAATCCGTCATGCGGGGCGACGCAGAATCGACGTTCCACCGGTTCGGTCACGCTTTGGCATCGAATCGTATACGGCCAGGGACAGGCCAGCACGATGCCGGCGGCAAGCATGATGACCAGCGCGACGATCTGCTTGAGCCGATGTTGTTTCGCAAACGCGCCGCGAAGCAGCCGGCCTGCGGCGCTGCGTTGATGTCGCGCGACCAAGCTCAATGCCTCTCCCACGGGTTGTTCGATGGCCGAAAGAAAACGTGTGAATTCCGGCACGGTGGCCAATTCACGTCGACCGGTGGCTGCCAATGCGCCGATGATCTGGCCTTCGCGGTCTTTCAAGGGAACCGTGATCACCAACGAATCGCGGCCGGCAAACTGTTTGTGGGCCAACAATTGATGCGTCCGGATTCCGGGCAGCGGCGGCCAGGAGCCGATCGTTCCCCGCCCCACCGCTTCATCCAAGACCGCTTTCATGTTGAGCGTGGTTTCGCAATAGGGGTCGATCGTCGACAACTTGGACGCCGCCCTGACGCGGCACGCTCCCGCGGCATCACGCCCGCCTCGTCGCCCGACCAAGCCGACGAATACCTGATCACACTGAAAATGTTGTTGCAACTGTGCCGCGGTGACCAGGCATGCCTGATCAATCGTCGCCGCGTCTTGAATGCGCTGAACCAGTTCGAGCGTCGCCGCGGCCATCCGTGTTTGGCCGGCCGATTCCTCAAGTTGTTGTCGCTGCGCCGCGTACTCCAGGAAGCTCAGCACCGTCTGGGCGACACTCAATTCGATCGCCCGCTGTGCATCGCCGATGGGCCACTGCACAACAGTCACGACGGCGGCAAATTCAAGCGACCTCGTGGCCAACGCGATGCATTCCAATCGACGTTCGGCATTTGAAGCGATCACCGGCCGCCCCTTGGCCAGCGATTCGGCGGCCTTTGGCAGCAACCACGCCTGGAGTTCGTGAACGTCGTGTTTCGCTGCATGGAGGGTGTGCGAGGCGATCGAAAGATCGCCGTTTTTGGCGCGACACACCAGTAGCACGCCCCGTACGGCGGGACGCTCCGTTTGCAGTTTCAGCGCGGCGGCGATGGTCTGGTGAAGGTTCTGGCCGCGCGACAGCAACTCCGTCAGTCGCGTCTGCAGGTCCGCGATCGGATGCAGTTGATGTGGGTCATTGGCACCGCCGTCGTGGCGGGGCCGAATGCTACGGCCGATCGCGAGGGGCATTTGCGCGGTGTCGCTTCGCAGTTGGTCCATCGCTGTGCTAATTCCTTGGTGTGGCCGTCGGCGTGGTCGGGCGAAGCGTCTCGCCGGTGGTCTGCAATTGACAGCGCACACCACTTCGATAGTGACGATTCGGGTTGTCGATCAGCAGGTCGACACGCACCCGTCCGCTGTCCGCTTCGGTCACGACACCGACATAGTCGACGCGACCGACGCAACGTTGATCGGATTCTGGCAACCACAGGTCAACCTTCGTCATGGAATCCAGCCAGCCGGCGACCGAGGTTGGCACAAACAGGGTGACACGCAGCCGATCCAGTTGCACAACGGTGGCGACATGTGGTTCTTGCTGAGAGACGTACTCTCCGGGTTGCTTTGTCACGTCGGTGATCACGCCCGAGATCGGGCTGTAGACCCGTCGTTGCTCGATGCGAGCTTCGATTTCACGCAATTCGAGTTTTCTCAGCCGCATCTCTTCCCGCGCCGCGTCGACCTCCAGCATGGCCACCGACGCATCGGCTTTCGCGCGGCGAACCTCTTCGACACTGCCCGCACCGTCGTCGAGCAGTTGTTGAAGTTTTTCATAGCGTTGCTGCTTCAAATCGGATTCGATGATCAGGGCATCGATTCGTGATCTGGATTCGGCCTTGGCGGCGGCAACGTTTCGGCTGGCCTGTAACACGTCGCAGTCGAGTGTCATCAGCAACTGCCCCGCATCGACCTTCATTCCGCGATGGATCAAGACCGTGTCGATCGAGCCACTTTCGACGACGCAGAGTTGAATCTCACGAATTGGCTCGGTGAATCCGCTAAAGGTTTGGAGATGTTCCCCCGGCGAGTCGATCTGCGGTTGCCGGGGCGGCGTGGCGAGGCAGCGGTTGGCGTCCAGCCAATCGCATGCGCAACAACAAACGACCAGCAGGCCGCTGAAGAGGTGTGGGGCAGTGATATTCATGGTGACGTTCGGCGTGCCCTCCGTGGATTGAGCCGTGCTGGAGCATTGCTCTTAGGCGCGTCTGGCCAACGACGATTGCACCGATTCCATCCAATCGTCATGGGCGACCATGCGTTGCCGCTGCACCAGCGCGTCGGCTTCGGCTTGTCGTTGCAGTCGTCGCAGCGCGACAGAGAAGTCTTTGCGGCATTCGCCGGTCGGTCCGGCCGAGGCACGCATTTCCGCCGCCAAATCCGGATCGCGCGATTGAATCATTTCGTCATCGGCGGCGGCATAGAACTGGCAGCTTCCCGGGTCGCCTTGGCGGGCGGCGCGGCCGGCGAGTTGGCGATCGACGCGCTGGCAGGCGTGCATCGCGGCGGCCGCAACGTGCAGTCCACCGGCCGCCAGGGCTTGGGCGTCGGGTTTGATGTCGGTGCCGCGTCCGGCCATGTTTGTCGCGACGGTCACGGTTCCCGCAACGCCTGCCCGGCGGACGATCGACGCTTCCTCTTCGTCTTGCAATCCGTTCAGAACGACGTGCGTGATTCCTTGCTCGGTCAATCGCTGACTCAGCAGCTTGCTTTCCTGAATCGTCCCGGTCCCGATCAAGACCGGCTGGCCGCGGCGACTGCGCCCGGCCGCGTCATCGGCGATCGCGTCGAATTTGCGCTGACACGTCTCAAAGCATCGCAGCGGAAGTGGTTGGCGTACGCAGGGCTTGTTGGTTTCGATCCGCACGACCGGCAATCGATAGAATTCTCGCAGTTCCGATTCGCTGTCCGAGGCGGTTCCGGTCAGACCCGCGACGCCTTCATAGAACCCGATGTAGCGCTGTCGGGTGATGCGGGCGTGCGTTTCATTCTCATCGGTCATCTCGACTTGTTCTTTGGCCTCGACCGCCTGGTGCAACCCGCTGCTCCATTTTCGTTCGTCGTGAATCCGGCCCGTGTTTTGGTCGACGATCATGACCTGGCCTTCTTGCACGACGTAATCGACGTCGCGTTGCAGGATCCGCTCGGCCCGCAATGCGTTTTCCACCAATTGGCTCCAGGGGCGGGCGAGTTGCCCCGGCGGGCGTGAATCAAACGATTGGTGTATGCGCTTCCAGCCGTCGGGGGTCAACCGAATCGTGCGTTTGATCGGGTCGATGATGTAGTCATCGTCTTCGCTCAAGTCCATCGAGACGCGGCGGGCAAATTGATACAGGGTCGGCGACGTCGATGCACTGCTTTTTCCGCCGGCCAAGATCAACGGTGTGGTGGCTTCATCGATCAATACGCTGTCGGCTTCATCGATGATCGCGAACGCATGCCCGCGTTGGGCTGGCGTCGCTTCACGGCTGTCGATCCCTTGCAGCGAGCGGAGGAATCGCTCACCGAGTCGGGTTCGGTGGCGAGAACGAAGTGCCAGCTGGTCCTTCAGAAAATCAAATCCGAATTCATAACCCGGGCCATAGGTGATGTCGCAGGCGTAGGCTTTGATCTTTTCTTCGACGGGTCCTTGGGGTTGCAGCAGTCCGACGCTGAAGCCGAGCAGGTCATAGACCGGTTTGAGTTCGTCGTGGTCGCGCCGGGAGAGGTAGTCGTTGGTGGTCGCGACGTGCACGCCGCGCCCCGACCAGGCGTGCAGCACCGTGGGGAGCGCCGTCGTGATCGTTTTGCCTTCGCCCGTTTGAATCTCGGCGATGGTTCCGGCGGCCAGCACAAAACCGCCGCACAGCTGGACGTCGTAGTACGACATGCCGGTGGTCCGCCGCAGCGCCTCGCCGGTCAAGGCAAACGATTCGATCGTGTTGTCGAGCGCGACAGCATCATCGCGGACACGAATCCGGTCGCGACATTGTGCGGCGGAGGCTCGAAACGATTGATCGTCGAGCGATTCGAGTTGCCGGCCGCGGGCACGAACCCGCTGGATCCAGTCGTGAGTCGATTTGGCGACCGTTTGCACGCCGCGCTTCGGTTGCCCGGTGATGCCGCGATAGTTGGCAATGCAGGGGCGTGACTGGAACATGGGCGACGCGTGTGGACCGTGATGACCGAGGGAGACACGTCATGAAAATCGACGTTTTCGCCTCGATCACTTCACACGTCTTGCCGAGTCGATGCAAGAGAGTGCAGGGAAAGCGGTCGCCAGGCGTGACAATCGTTTCGGCAAGCATGATCGGACAGGCAATACAGCCGGTAAGGGTTGCCCAGGCTTGACGGTCGCACGGGCACAATTGCAATCGGCTTCCAGGGCACATTCCAGTCGTCTCTGTGTTCTCGGCCAAGCTGAGTGATTGCCATCGGATGACAAGCTCAATTCACATCTCGTTCACTTTCGTGCGGTTCATCCTTCCTTGCAATGATTTTGGCGTCTTCCGCCTCAATAAAACGGAGGACTTCGTTCGGATCGTCTAACAGACTTTCAAATGAATTGCTTGTTTCACTTGACCCATTCAGTAAGTGCCAAAAAGAGAAACGCAACTACAAGAATGAATAAATGCCTTGTGACCATGATCGCCCCATATCGTTTGTGTCACTCGTGCAGGGAGTGTAAGGGGGGGCGCGGATAGTCAAGCATTTCTTCTTTGCTTTTTAGGTTCATGCGGGCGGGTAGCGACAGGCAAAACTGACGCCCGCTTTTCGAGCTGACGTGGTGTCCTGATCCTTATGCGGTCGTGCCCTGCAAACGCCGTCTCTCCCAGACGGGAGCGAATCTAAATCAGTTGCCGAATCCTGCTGTAAAAGAATCGACGTCCCTTCAGGATCGTCCCCGCAAACAACGAATCGTCGAACCAGCTCGCCCCCGCTAGCCGCGGCGGATTTCGCTGCCTTTGAAGTACAGTGTGATTCGATAAACCTTCTTTTGGCAGCAGCTGATTCTGCCGGTTTCCAAGTCGACCTGTTCGGGGATCGCTCGGCGGCGGACGTCGATCATCGCGTGATAGCCTCGTTCGGAAAAGATGTCGATCAACATCTGCAGGGCGAGCGGGTTGTCTAAGACCGGGTCTTCGCTGCTGATCGTGGCCCGTCCGGAAATGGCGTGCCGAAGGATGATCGGGACCAATTTGGCTTCGATCAATTCGACGACCGCATGGAAAATCTCTCCGTGGTCGTATTCATAGCCGTCCAGCCGGCGGACCAGATCGCGGCGGGCGTGTTGGACGATGTCGCTGGCCAGCGGGATGTCGCCGATGGCGTGGAACGTTCGCGGGTCGAGTTCGAGTGAACTTTGGTACTCGAGTTCGTTGAGGATGTTTTCTTGGACAACGACCAGATCGGCTTGGGCGTTGATGAAGTGGAAGTGGAAGATCTGTTTGAGCGAGACGAGCGCGTCGTAGGTCTTTTCCTTGAAGACTCGATAGCGGTTGCGCGCCAGGGCTTCGTTGAAGTCCGTGGCTCGTTCTTCCCACAGCTCGCCGATCCCGCTCCGCACGACCTCTTCGTTGTGCGCGATGACTTGCCGTCCCCGCGAGAGCTGGCGTTTGACGCTCTCGGATTCGTCGACAAACAGCACCATGATGTGAAACACCGGTGGCTTCATGTGCTCGACGTTCGGATTGTCGATCAACTCGCGGCGGAGTGATTTCATCCGGTCGTAGAGCGCCTTGAGGCATTCGACCTGGACCTTGGTGCGGGGAAATCCGTCCAGGATCGCGCCGTTTTGGAATTCCGGTTCGAGCAGCTTGCGGAACACCAGCGAGACGACTTCACGGTCGCCGACCATGCCGCCTTGGGCTTTGATCGCCTTGGCTTCGGGGGAGTTGAGCAGCTCGCTGACGACGACCGGTTTGGCGGTGATGTCGCGGACTTGCCGAATGAAGTCGGTGTTGGTGCCCTTGCCTGCACCCGGGGCTCCTCCCAGCAAGATCAGCTCGGTCGGGAACCGGAGGTTCAATTTCCCTTTTTCAAACTCCAATTCTTTCCAGACGGAATTGAAAATCAATTGCGCGTCTTTGACCTCAAGATCGGCCGGCGGGATCGGTTTGGGTTCGGGATCAGCAGCTGGATTCACGATAGAACGGGCGGGCTTAGGAGTAGAGAGGCGGAAGCGGCGGCTTCATGAGAGCGTATAGGGTAGCACGGGCGGTTCAATACGGCACGCCGATCGAATCGCACAAGAAACGCATCAGTGGTCGGGCCTGTTTGACCCGCTGGACGATCAAATCGACGATCGCATCGCCGGTCAGGTCCGCCTCGCTCAGCGGCGCGATCGCGACAAAATCCTTGCGGCGCAGGTCCTCGATCAGCGGATGGTCCTTGGGATAGTCCCGTGGAGCCGTTTTCAGACTTTCGCCGACGAAGTCAAAATCCGCCCGAAACGCCTTATTGTCGCGGGCCCGTTTCCAGGCTTTCGGGTCCGCATCGATGGCGGCCCGGATCGACGCCAGGGCGCTGCTTTCCGGCCGCCAGGTGCCGGCCCCAATGAAACACTCCGCCGGTTCCAGGTGCAGGTAAATGCCGGGCGCGTGGACGTCTTTGCCCGCCTGGTGCCGCAACGAGATGCCGACGTTGGTCTTGTAGGGTGTTTTGTCTTTGCCGAATCGCGTGTCTCGGTAAATCCGCAGCACCGAGCCGTTGTGCGGCTTGGGGGACACGTGCAGCATCGGGGCGGAGCGGGCGAGCGGTTTTTCCAGTCGCGCGACCAGTTCGACGGCCGGCCCGAGCACGTTCTGCTGGTAGAGATCTTTGTGTTCGGCGAACCAGTCGCGATTGTTGTTCTGTTTCAACTTGCGCAGGAACGCAAACAGCGACTTGGGAAGAATGCCTTTGCTCATCGGAGGCCACTCGGAGGAGGAGATGTCACACCGCGAGACGGTCGACTGCGAACTTGCGATCACCATCGGTCGGTTGCCCGCCGATCGTTGCCGCTAGCGCTGCGTCGCTTGGATGCCACGGTCCTGCACGAGTTTGGCCGTCGGCAGCGTTTTTGCCAAGTATCGCTGGGAGACGTTGATGATCGTGCGGGCGAATTCGGCTTTGGTTTGGGCGTCGATCTGTGGCATGCGGTCGACCATTTCCAGCATTCCCTCGGGGTTTTGTTCACAGGCCTGAGAGATTTGGCTGATGAACTTTGCCGTTTCGACGAAATTGTGGTCCGCCGATTTTCCGATCAGTCCGCCCAAAGAACGGGCGATGATGTCGGCCCCCAAGCTCTCGAATTTGATGTAGCAATCCAGGGTGCCGGTGACGGTGGTCGATCCGTCAGATGCGACGGCATAAGTGCTTTTGAAGACGAACACGCCCTTGCCGAGAATCGGTTTCTGCACGAATTTGCCATCATACATGCCGTCGGCCATGAACACGTGCAGATTGCGATCGCCGTAAAGCAAATCGATTTGGCAGGTCGTGCCGCTACCGTCGATCGCGTCGAGCTGGTACGGCCCGGTGCGGGTCGCCTGGACGTTGGTGATCCCCATCAAATCCCAAATCCCGATGATCGCCTCGGGTTTTCGGGTCAGAAACAGAAACAATTCTTCGTCACAGCGAATCGCTTGGGTCGGCAAACGCCGGTACAGCGTCGGTTTCTCGGTCACCCCGGCCAGTTTGACCTTGGCGTGCGCGGTCAACCGGTCCATCGGCAAGGCATCGAGCAATTCGTCCCGACGCGACGAGGTTCCGTCATCGTTGCCGCCAAAGAGTGAGCGGAGTCCGAACAAATTGGAATTCGGCTCGCCGTCGTTGGCGTCGCTGCGATCGTCTCCGCTGGAGTGACCGTGGGTGGCTGAGCGGTAGCGGGATTTTCCCGCCGGACCCTCGGCGGCGCAGGGCGAATCAGAAATCGCCCAGCAAACGGCCAACAGGGTGAGCACGGCTCGGGCGCATCGCAGAGCCGGGGCGCAGGGCCGCGACGCGGGGGTAGCGGAGACGTGCCGAAGGCGCGCGATCGTGTGTCCCGTCGTCTTGGCCACCAAAATCCCCGTGTTGCGTTCGGAGTCAGCGGCCGAATCGGCCACCATCCCACCGGATTAGGATTCGGCGATTGGCGGTAAAGGAGTTGAGAGAAAACCGGTGGGCCCTCCCGGGCAAGCTTTTTCCCGGGCCCCCGGCGGGAAATCGTGGCGGGATTTCCGATTTCTTCCCCAGATTCCTTCAAGTTGCCGGGACTCGACACTGCAGACCGGATCTCGATAATCGCATCCAGCAATGCAGGTAACTCTCCCCCCTTACACCCGAACGACCGATGGCGAAGAAAACGATTGACCAAGTTGACGTGGCAGGCAAAACCGTGCTGATGCGAGTCGACTTCAACGTCCCGCTCGATGACAACCAGACGATTACCGATGACCGACGCATCCGCATGGCCTTGCCGAGCATCAAGAGCGTCATCGATCGTGGCGGCAAGCTGATCTTGATGAGCCACCTCGGGCGACCCAAGGGAGAGCCGTCGGATGTCGAAAAGTTTTCGCTCGCCCCGGTCGCCAAACGTCTCGGCGAACTGCTGGGCAAAACCGTCGCCTTTTCCAGTGACACCGTCGGAGCCGACGCCGAGGCGAAGGCGGCCGCCCTGTCCGACGGCGACGTGCTGGTGCTGGAAAACCTGCGTTTCAACGACGGTGAGAAGAAAGGCGACGCCGAATTCGCCGGCAAACTCGCCGCCCTGGCCGATGCGTATTGCAACGACGCCTTCGGAACCTGTCACCGCAAAGACGCCTCGATGGTCGCGGTGCCCGAAGCGATGGCCGGCAAGCCGAGGGTTGTCGGCCATCTGGTCGCCAAAGAAATTCAATACCTCAGCGACGCGATCGCCAATCCCGAACGACCCTTTGTGGCGATCTTGGGCGGGGCAAAAGTCAGCGACAAGATCAACGTGATCAACAACTTGCTGGGGATCTGCGATGCCGTGCTGATCGGCGGCGCGATGGCTTACACGTTTTCATTGGCCAAGGGCGAATCGGTCGGAAACAGC
>NZ_JBFHKV010000063.1:0-15243 GCF_041595215.1 Stieleria sp.
ATCGTGCCCTTGGGCATTTCCAGAACACGGATGTACGACTGGCCGGTCGAACGGTCGTGATTGTTCTCTTTGTGACAGGCTTCGACGCATTTTCCGTTGCCGTTGCAGACACTCAGGTTGATCGCGTAGACAAACTTGGTGTTCGGGATCGGACGGTCGTCAGCGATCTCGACTTCGACGCCATGATTTTCTTTGGCCTCCGCTTCCAGCCGCGCGATCACCTGACGCTTATCCTCATCGGTCAAGCGTTTGTAATGCGATTGCATGAACTCGGCCGCCGAGCTCCGCTGGGCGGCTTGCCGCAACGGGGAAACGGCGGCGACAAACGCGGCGGCGCCGAGGGTGGCGAAGGCGCCTTTGACCGCGGTGCGACGGCTGGGATTTGCGATGACCGGCAGCGAACGATCGCCCCCGCCATCACCTGCCGGTGACGGTTCATTCGTGGTCGTCATGCTTCGTTTCATCCTTCAGAAAGCGATCCCGTGGCTTGAAGCCGACGATCATCTTGGGGTAGCTCGGCTCGTGGGGGTCGTGACAATCGATGCAGTTGTTTTTCGTTTGCGGACCGCGCGACAAATCCCAGTGACCGTTCATGCCGCCGTGGGCACCGTGCCGAAACGCGGTCGCCTGGGCGGCGTGACATTGCGAACACAACGTCATCACGTCGCGATACTCGACCGCGCTGCCGTCGGCCAGTCGCAAGGCGTCGGACTGTTCGGGGTTGTGGCAGGCGTAACAGGCCAAAGTGCCGTGATTGAACGTCAAACCCTGGTGAAACTCGTCCAACGAATCGCTGTTTCGGTTGGCAAGGTTGGGCGGGCGGACGCTGTGGCAGGTCGAGCAGGCGACCTGACCGGATCGACCTTGCGGGTCCGTCGCGGCCAGCTCGATCAACGGTGGACCATCGGGGCGACGAACCACGACGGCATGACGTCCAGGTTCACTCGGCGCACTCGACTTGCGTTCTGTCTCGCTGATCGCTTGAGCCACGATCGGGGAGGGCACCGTCGAGATCGACTGCGCTAAAACGTCGCGCTCCCTGCGCTGATTGTCGCGCGGTGGTGTGCCGTCCCAGCACACCACAACCATCAGCGCGGCTGTACAAACGACACCGGCTGAAAGAAGACTGGCGATTCGCGTCATGCATTTTCTGGCGGAGATTGGGTTCAACTGACGAGACAAAACCTATACACTGCTGTGCAGATTAAACACTACTCAAGTAGAAGAAGCAAGCGAAGTGCCAATCAGCGGCTTGGTGATCACTTTCGATCAAACGTTCGACCACATCGACGAGACCCTTTCCCGTTTGCGGGCCGAGCCGGCGATCGAAGTTGGCGCCTGCGACCGGCAACAATGTGCGATCGTTGTCGACACGCCTTCTCAAGCGGACGACAAAAAGATTTACCAGTGGGTACAGGACTTGCCTGGAGTAGCGGGCATCCAGGTTGCGTTCGTCGGGTTCGATGACGACGCGACCCCAGACTCCTCTTCAACGACCGATTCGGTGGACTGACCAGTAGGGAACAGAAATGGATTCAAAGCGACGTGGTTTTCTCAAGTCCGCCGCGATGGCTGCGGCCAGTTCGATGGTGCTCGGCGACGCAGGGGGCTCCTTGCCCGTGCTCGGCGCGGCCGATGCGCCCAGTGATGGCGATGATGTGACATGGAACAAGGCGCCCTGTCGTTTTTGCGGAACCGGGTGTCACGTCCAAGTCGGTGTGCACGAGGGACGCGTGGTGGCGGTCGCCGGCGACAAAGCCGCCGAGGTCAATAAGGGCCTGTTGTGCGTCAAGGGCTATCACGTCGGTGGGATCTTGTATGGCGCGGATCGATTGACAAAACCGTTGCTGCGCAAAGACGGCCGTTTGGTCGAAATCGAGTGGGACGAAGCGATTGATCTCATCGCCAAACGCATCATGGACGCTCCCGAGAAGTTCGCGTTTTACGGCAGCGGTCAATGGACGATCCCCGAAGGTTACGCGGCGCAAAAGCTGATGAAGGGTGGGCTTTCCAATAACCACATCGACCCCAACGCTCGGTTGTGCATGGCGTCGGCCGTGACCGGATTTCTGGCGACGTACGGGGTCGACGAACCGGCCGGATGCTACGACGACCTGGACGCCTGCGATGTCCTGATCACCTGGGGCAACAACCCCGCGGAAATGCACCCGATTCTGTTTTCACGGGTCACCGACCGCCGTTCCCGCGGAGAGAACGTTCGCATCATCGACATTTCCACCCGACGGACCCGGACCACCGATGCGGCCAACGATTATTTGGAAATGGACCCCCACGGCGACGTTGCGATCGCCTTGGGGATCATGAACCAGCTGATCGCTTCGGGCACCTACGACAAAGACTTCGTGGAAAAACATTGCGCGTTTCGGGCGCTCGAATCCGAATCCCCGACGCTGCAGGGTGAGGCGATTTCGGAGGACGAGTTTCGCAAACGGATCGCGGCCTACACGCCCGAACGTGTCGAAGAGCTTTCGGGGGTTCCCGCCGACCAGATCCGCATGTTGGGCAAATTGTTCGGCGACCGCAATTTGCGGATCACCAGTTTGTGGTGCATGGGGATGAATCAGCACACGATGGGCACGGCGGTCAACTCGCTGGTCCACGGGGTCCACCTATTGAGCGGCCACTTCGGACGCCCCGGCGATGCGCCGACCAGTTTGACCGGGCAGCCGTCTGCTTGCGGGACGGTTCGCGAAGTCGGCACGTTGGCTCACGCGTTGCCCGGAGGTCGGGTGGTCGCCAATCCGGATCATCGCGGCCAATGCGAAGGGTTTTGGAACCTGCCGGCCGGCCGCATCAGTCCCACGCCGGGCTATCACACGGTCAAGATGTTCGACCAGTTCACCAAGTCTGCCGAAGAAGGCGGCGACATCGACACGTTGTTTGTCCAGGTCACCAATCCGGGCCAAACCCTGCCCAACTTGAACAAGTTGTTCAACGACAAAGAAATTCTGAAGGACAAGTTCTTGATCGTCTCGGAGGTTTATCCGACGGCGACGACGCAGCTGGCCGACTTGATTTTGCCGGCCGCGCTGTGGGTCGAAAAGAACGGGATCTACGGCAACAGCGAACGCCGAACCCAGCAGTGGTTCAAAATGGTCGATCCGCCAGGCGAAGCTCGTGACGACACCTGGATGACGATCGCCATCGCGCACCGATTGCTGGAACTCGGTCATGAAGGCATGAAAGACAAAGACGGCGAATTCATCTTCGCGGTCAAAGATGACCAGGGTGAAGACATCCCGATTTGGGAATTTGAACACTACTACGACACGAACGTCGACAAGCACTTGTTCGAGGAGTATCGCCAGTTCACGACGATGAAGCACAAGAACCTGGCGCCTTATGACGAGTACGTCAAAGCGCGTGGATTGCGTTGGCCGGTCGTCCAGCAAGATGACGGGTCTTGGCGTGAAACGCGATTCCGTTTCGCCGGTTTCGACGACCCGTTCGTGGCCGAAGGCGAGGAATTCGACTTCTATCATTCCAGCAGCGGTGACGGACGCGCCCAGGTTTGGTTCCACGATTACCAACCGCCGCCGGAGGTTCCCGACGAAGAGTTTCCGATGTGGCTGTGTACCGGACGGGTCTTGGAGCACTGGCACACCGGGACGATGACCCGCCGTCTGCCGCAGCTCAACCGCGCGATGCCGACCGCCTATGTCGAAATGAATCTGCAGGACGCGTTGGCGCAGAACATTCGCCAAGGGGAAACGGTGGTGATCGAATCGAGACGCGGCACGACACAGCTGCCGGTGTGGATCGATGGCCGTGGCCGACCGCCGCGGGGGACGATCTTCGTTCCGTTCTTTGACGAGACCAAACTGATCAACAACTGCACCTTGGATGATCACGACCCGTTCTCCAAGCAACCGGATTACAAGAAGTGCGCCGCCCGAGTTCGCAAGCTGAGCGAGGCGTCGTCATGAGCGATCAACCAAAGCTCGCGGGCCGCGGACGGCTGATGTCCATGTTCCTGTTTGTCGTCATTGCGGTTTCCGCGATCGGCTATCTCGTCGGACTTTCCGACGGTGTACCCAGGCCCGATGGCGTGTCCGAACGTTCTCCGACGGACGTCGCCGAAACGTCCGCGGCCGACGCGTCGGGGAAGGTCATCCCGGCGGTCAGCTATGCCGAGATTCCCGCCACGCCGATGGGGCCGACCGTCGCCTACCAGGCAAAACCCGTCGCGCTGTCGGATCAGCCGGCGTACGATTTGTTTAAGAAGATCGAGCCGAGTGAAGCCGACAAACTGGATTCCAGTCGCATCCGGTCTTCCCGCAGAGCGTACAACGGCGCCCCGCCGATCATTCCGCATGCGGTGGAGAACACCAGCGACGCGGCCTGCTACGCCTGCCATGGCGGCGGCGTTCGGCTGGACGGGATGAAGGCCAGCGTGATGTCGCACGCGTATTTGGCCAATTGCGTCCAGTGCCACTCGCCGCCTCCGCCGACGCCGTTTCAAGACGTTCCCCATGACGTTGACAATCATTTCGTCGGCTTGGCGGCACCCCAGGCCGGAAAACGGGCCTACCCCGGCGCGCCGCCCACGATCCCACATTCGCAGTGGATGCGAGAAAGTTGTAACGCGTGTCATGGCGGTCCCAACGGTTGGGCGGGTATGGAATCGACGCACCCCTGGCGAACCAACTGCACCCAATGCCACGCACCCTCGGCGATCCTGGATCAAGCGATTCCCGCCAAGACGATTCCGATGTTGCCGCCGCTCGATGTGGTGGTGAATTAGGGGCATTGGGCTCGCACTGTACTGCGAACGCGCCCTCTTCCACTCATTCCTGTTCATCACTTCACGGTCCGATTCAATGCCATCGCCTGCGGCAGACGATAATCAACCGAGCCGAAAGCCGACGCTCAATCGCCGCGATCTGCTGCAAGGCAGACTCTGGAAACTGGTGCGGCCTTCGGAGCGGGCGCCGTTGGTGATGCGTTATCCTAAAACGCGCGCGGACGTCGATGGATCCGATGCTGTGCCGTCAAGCAAGGCGCCACGTAGTATCGGCGGCATCGCGATCGAAGCGGTGCCGCCGACAGCGTTCGACACGACCGCGCCGCCGAGATCGTTCCCGGTCTTTCGGCCTCCCGGCGCCGTCGCTGAGCGCCAGTTTCTCGCCGGTTGCACGCGCTGCGGCGATTGCGTGGATGTCTGTCCGCATGACGCGATCGTCAAGGCACCGGATCGCATGGAGGCGATCGCGGGGACGCCGACGATCGACGCCGATGCCAACGCATGTCTGATGTGCGAAGACTTTCCTTGCATCAGTGCCTGCGAACCGGGCGTGTTGTCTCGGTCGCTGCCCAAGACGATTGGCACCGCCAGGGTCACCGAGCACCTGTGCCTGGCCCATCACTCGACGACCTGCACGGTTTGCAGCGAGCGTTGTCCGACCGCGGGCGTGATCAGCGTTTCCGATGGAAAGCCGACGATCGATGAAGGGGCATGCACCGGTTGTGGTGTCTGCCGCTATGTTTGTCCGGCACCGGAAAACGCGATTCTGCTGATGCCGCTGCTGAATCGTCCGAGTTTGCCGTCATGACGCCCGAAGAAGAACCACTTCCAGAAATCCTGCAGGCCGAATGGGCGCGGGATCAGGTGATGGCGTTGTTCGCCGATCTGGAGGCCGGATCTGAAGTCCGGCACGTGCAGTTGCGAACCGCGTCGGACGACGCGGCGGTGACGCTGGCCGATGCCGAAGCGGCATTCGCCCAAGGGACCGCCCGCGCGATCCAAGTCCGCTATCGATTCGAGGGGGAATGGTGGAGCGACACGATCTTGCCCGGCGATCCGACGACCAAGATCATTCGCAGCCGGTTGCCCGACCACGGCACGTCACCATGAAGGGGATCGCGCCGTGATCACTTGCGTCCGGACTACTTGCCTTCCTTTTCGCGACGTTTCATCTCGACGATTTCGTCCTGAACGTTGGACGGCGTTTCGCGATACGTCGCCAATTCCATCGTGAACGTTCCCTGGCCCTGCGTCATGCTACGCAGATCGGTCGAGTAGCCGAAGGTTTCAGCCAGCGGGATTTCAGCGATGATGACGCTGACTCCGTCGACGATGTCGTTGCTGTTCATGATGCCGCGGCGACGGATGACGTCACCGACGACGGTCCCTTGGAAATCTTCCGGGCACTCGATTTCGATCTTCATGATCGGTTCGAGCAACTTCGGAGCGGCTTGCTTGAAGTACTCGCGGAAGCAACCTTGGGCGGCGGTGTAGAACGCTTTTTCCGACGAGTCGACTTCGTGGAACGAGCCGTCGTCGAGATCGATCTTGGTGCCCACGACGGGGTATTCCGCGAGGGGGCCTTTGCCCAGGATATCTCGGAACCCTTTTTCGATTGCCGGGATGTACTGCTTGGGGATCCGGCCGCCGACGACGTGATCTTCGAATTCAAAGCTGTCTTCGCTGATCGAATCGAGCGGGCTGAGCTTGCCGACGATGTGGGCGTATTGTCCCGAACCACCGGTTTGCTTCTTGTGCTTGTAATTGAACTCGATCGCGCGGGTCGGGCTTTCGCGGTAGCTGACCTTGGGCGCCCCGACTTCGATTTCGACGTCGTACTCACGACGGATCCGTTCGATGTAGACTTCCAGGTGCAATTCGCCCATGCCGCTGATCAGGATTTCGTTGGTTTCCTCGTCCGTCATCACGCGGAACGTGGGGTCTTCCTTGCGGAACCGCTGCAGCGCCTTGCTCATCTTGTCGCCGTCGCTGCGGTTCTTGGGCATGACCGCGATCTTGATGACGGGATCCGGGACGAACATCGATTCCAGCGTGCACTGATCTCGCTCTTCGGCATAGGTATCACCACTGGCCGAATCGATGCCGGTGACGGCGACGATATCGCCGGCGCAGGCCGAATCGATTTTTTCGCGTTTGTCGCTGTGCATTCGCACGATTTGGCTGAAGCGTTCCTTGCGGCCGGTCCGTTGGTTGACGTAGGTGCCGGCTTTTTGGATCGTTCCCTGGTAGATCCGCATGAAGGTCAATTGGCCGAACTCGTCGTCGACGATCTTGAACGCCATGCCGACGAACGGTGCATCCGGATCGGGTTTCAGTTCGATCTTTTTGGTTTCGTCTTTGGGGTCGACGCCACGGATTTCGCGATCCAGCGGGCTGGGCAGGTAGCGGTTGACGGCATCGAGCAGCGGCTGGACACCCTTGTTCTTGAACGCACTGCCCATGTAGACCGGGGTGGCACCGGCGAGCACGGCGTCGCGGGTGACCTTGTAGATCATCTCCAGCGGCACTTCTTCTTCGCTGAGCAACAGTTCCATCATCTCGTCGTTGTACATCGACAACTGCTCGAGCATGTGGGCCCGTTGGGCAACGCACTTGTCCATCAATTCGGCGGGGACTTCACCGACGTCGACGTTTTGGCCTTCGTCGCCGGAGAAGCGGTAGGACTTCATTTCGATCAGGTCGACGACGCCTTGGAATTTGTCTTCGGCACCGATCGGGTATTGCATCAAGAACGCTTCGGCACCCAATTTGTCGCGGAGTTGTTCGACGACGCGGAACGGGTTGGCACCGGTTCGGTCCATCTTGTTGATGAACGCGACGCGGGGCACTTGGTAGCGTTTCATTTGCCGGTCGACGGTGATCGATTGGCTCTGGACGCCGCCGACGCTGCACAGCACCAGGACGGCGCCGTCGAGGACGCGGAGCGAACGTTCGACTTCGACGGTGAAGTCGACGTGGCCGGGCGTATCGATCAGGTTGATCTTGTAGCCTTTCCATTCCAGGCTGGTGGCGGCACTGGTGATCGTGATCCCACGTTCCTTTTCCAGTTCCATGTGGTCCATCGTCGCGCCGTCGCCGCCGCCACGGACGTCTTCGATCTTGTGAATTCGACCAGCGTAGAACAAGATGCGTTCGCTCAATGTGGTCTTGCCCGAGTCGATGTGGGCGCTGATCCCAATGTTTCTAACTTTCTCCAATTTCATCTCATTCACCTAGCTGTCGCAGCCGACCGAAGACGTCTCGGGGACGCGGAAAACAATTCGCGTCAACTTGTTTATTGGAAAGACCGAGAATGGTGGGTCGGAACGAATTGTGTTGTGGGGCACCGATCGGTGTCGTCCGCGACGCCCCCTGGGGGGCAAACGGTACAGCCGGCTCGGTACAAGTCTCAGTAACGGGGAAGGGCTGATTCGATCGCGGCAAAGGAGGCCGTCTTGAATCACGCCGAAAATTTTTGCGGAATATGGCAAAGGTTTGGCCCAGCGGAAAGGGCAAATCCAACGGGAGCGGCCAACAATTCGACCGCTTTTCACACCGTTTTCACAAGGCCCCCGCTGGTTTCCTCTTGCCGAAGGGCTGCGACCGCGGCATACTGCCCCGCTTCATTCGATCCCTTGGCGAGTCGATGAGCCGCCCGCGGGAATGGTTTCCGCCCAAGCTCCTGTCTCACCGACCACTCGCGACGTCTTCACCGACAACACCGCTTCAGCGATTTAAGGGTGTTGCACGCCGCCTTGAGTGTCCGATCGCCACCCTTTCTGTAGAGCCCAAGAAAAGAAATGCCAGCCCGACCGATGAGTTCGCGAAGCCGAGCCCGAAAACGTTCACGCGTCCGCTCCCGAGCCAAGAAACAAGATCCGATTTTTGTCGATGGTCAGCGTCCCCGTCCGATGTACGTGGACTACAAAGACGTCGAGCTGCTGAAGAAAATGATCAATCGCCAAGGCCGAATCGTCGGACGGCGCAAGAGCGGATGCACGGCCGTCAGCCAGCACGCGGTGACCGCCGCCGTCAAACGCGCCCGCTACATGGCTCTGCTGCCCTTCCAAGGCGATTGATGAGTTTTCGAACTCGTCGTCTCGTCGAGTTTCGTGACACGGATGCCGCCGGAATTGTTCACTTTTCGGCGTTCTTTCCCTGGATGGAATCCGCCGAGCACGAAATGTTGCGGTCGTTGGGAATCAAGGTCTTGCCGGATTCCCACGACGACCCCTCCGTGACGTGGCCTCGCGTCAGTGTCAGCTGCGATTACGCCAACGCCGCCCGCTTCGAAGATTGGCTGGAGATCGAGGTTTCGGTCGTCAAGATCGGCCGCTCCAGTATCCGCTACCAGGTGGCGTTCTCACGCCAGGACGAAGGCGGGGGCATCGTCCCGGTCGCCAAAGGGACCACGGTCGTTGTCTGCTGCCGTCTCCGCCCCGGCGGTGGGCTGGAAAAGGCGATGATCCCCGATGAGATCCGCGCCAAGCTGGAATCCGTGTAGGGGCGGATGGGAATTGCGTCCCGTGGCGTCGGTCAGGTTGTGCCCGGCGAGGCGTTGGCATGTACAGCATGCCCGACGTGTGGTGGTTGGCATGCCAAGCATGCCCGACGTGCGGTGGTTGGCATGCACAGCATGCCCTACGTGTGGTGGTTGGCATGCACAGCATGCCCGATGTGACTTCGCTGCGAAACTGAGAAATCTCGGGGAAGCGGGGCAACCATTTGGCGACTCGTTGCGTAGCGATCAGTCGGCGGAAAAGGTCCGTCGCTCGCGCTTGTCTCCCTTCACCTCGTTGCTGCCCTGCTCATGGCCCCGTCTGTGCTATCGGCTCCTGCCGCCATTTCTGGCTTGTCGTTGGACGTTTCCAATTTGTTCCCCGGACCGATGTTGCTCGGGCAAATTGCGGACTGGTTTCCAATTTGGGTCACACCGATTTACACGATCGCAATCGGTCTGCTGCTCGGAGCGGGGGTCGCGGCGCTGTTCTATGGAGTCCTGGCGCTGCTGTCGTTCATTCCGCCGCTGGGAAAATTGGCCGATTCGCCGACCACCGGAAACATTGCCTCGCTGGTGATCGGGGTCGTGATCGCGGTGTTGCTGTGCAGCCAGTACGCCTGGTCCGACGACGGGTTTGCGCAAACGCTGATCCTGCCGCTGGTTCTGATCGGGTTGGTGATGGGCTACGCGATCATCTATGCGATGTGGTATCGCACGCGGGTGGAATGGGGAGAGATCTTGACCGAGGGCATCGTGCCTTACGTGTTGTCGGTCGCGGGGTTGTTTGTCCTGGTCGGTCTGGCGGGCAGCTACTTCATCTCCGACCCGATGCGGTTCGTCCGCTCGCTCTCGGAAGTCCATTTGGTCGGTGACGGCGTCACGGAAGTCGCGCTGACCATCCCCGGCGCCGATCCTTCGGTCAGTCCCGATGCGGCGACGTTTCACCCCCAGTCCATCGACTATGACTTGACGGGGATTTCCGAGCTGAAGATCACGACCGACAAGACGGTGATGTTGGCCGATGGCGCCGAGATGATCGATTTTGAACGCAATCCGACCCGCGTCGACGCGGGCGAGACGTTGGTGTTCCGCTATCAAGACCGTGACCAGCCGCCGCTGCCGCAGGACCCGTCACGGTTCCACATCCAGAACCGCGAACTCGATCCGGCGACCGTCACGATCACGATGACATCGATCCCCCGAGTCCCCGAGGTCACACAGGCGGCCGGCATCGGTGCGATGGTGTTCTTTCTGTTCAGCGGGCTGGTGGCGTTTCGACAAGCCGCACCGCGTGTCTGGGCGTTGGCCTGGTCGACCGCCAAGAACGAGATGGCCCAGACGCTGTATCTGATTCTGTTGGTGATTGGCGTGGTCGGGGTCATCATCTTTTCGATCTACCCCTTCAATACGCTCGGCGATGACATTCGCATGTTCAAGGACAGCAGCGTGACGCTGATCATGGTGCTGGCGATGTTGCAAGCCGTTTGGAGTTCGGGAACTTCGGTCAGCGAAGAGATCGAAGGTCGAACGGCGTTGACGGTGCTGAGCAAGCCGGTGTCGCGGCGATCGTTTTTGCTGGGCAAGTATGCCGGCATCATCATGTCGGTCGCGGTGATGTTCGTCATCATCGGAGCCGTGTTGCTGTTGTTGATGGCCTACAAGCCGATCTATGACGCCCGCGAGACGGCCGCGGCGACGCCGATTTGGGAAATCGGATTCGAAGAGATCATGTCCACCGTTCCCGTCCTCGGGCTGTACTTCATGCAGACGATGGTGATCGCGTCGATCGCCGTTGCCCTGGCCACCCGGCTGCCCCTGCTGGCCAATCTGATCCTGTGTTTTGTGATCTATGTGATCGGAAACCTGACCCAGCCGCTCGTCGCGTCGGCCCAGGGCGAAAACCCGCTGGTCGGCTTCTTCGGCAATCTGATCGCGGTGATTGTCCCGAATTTGAACATTTTTAACGTTCAAAGCGCCATGGATAGTGGAAGCCAGGTCCCATGGATCTACTTGGCCGGTTCTTTTAACTATCTTGTGTGTTTCGCGGTCGCGATTTGGATGCTGGCGATGCTGTTGTTCGAGGACCGCGATTTGGCATAGTGGGTGAACGAAAAACCAGGTTTCCGCATGGCGACACACGCCGGACGCACTGCGGAGACCTTCGGATTGGATCAACAGACGTTTCGTTCCCCGAAGACTCAGTGGCGTTTATCATCGGGGAGCCGTTGCTTTGAATCGATTTCACACCTTGTCGGCAGCCCGCAATGAACCGGAGGCGGGTCCGGGCAAACTGTTCTCGTTATTTTGGGCGACGCTCGCCGGACTGCTGGTCCCGTGCATCGTTTTGGTCGTCGGCCTGATTTCGCTGTTGCTGCAGACTGGAGAGCTGAGCCAATCGACGGTGCGGTTGGGAGCCAATCTGTACATCCGGCTTCCGGCGTCGTTTGTCGATCAGCCGCCACTGGTCCAACTCACCCAGCTCACTTCGCTGGCCTTTGCGATGGCAGTCGTGTTGAGCGCCGCGGTTTGGCGTCATCGATGCTTGGCGGATCGTCGTGCCGCGGCGATCACCAAGTCGCTGCATCAAAAGGTCTTGAAACAGAGCGTGCGTCGCGCCGAGTTGGAAGGTGCCGCCGCGCAATCGTTGAACGCTCAGAAGCTGATCGGTCGGCACCTGCCGTCGGTTCAGGCCGGGCTGTCGCTTTGGTATCGCTCGTTGCCCCGCAGCCTGTTTCTGTTGCTCGGGTGCGTGTCGCTGGCCCTGTTGGTTCATATCTGGTTGGCCATTGTCGCGGTGATCAGCGGCGTGATGGTTTGGCGTCTGTATCGTCAGGTGCATGGCGGCGACACGGACGAAGCCGGTCGGTGGGAGCTGCCGCAGTTGCGCGCCCAGATGGCGGCGTTGGTCGGTCGCGCCCCCAAGATGGCTCGGCTGCAGGCGCAAGGCATTGCCGAAGCTTCGTTTCAACACGAACTGGACCAGCTGTATCAGAAATTGGCAGAAAACGATTCCCGGCGGGGACGTGTCTGGCCGCTGCTGTTCTTGGCCACGTCGGCGGCCACCGCCATCATGGTCATCGGGTTGGGGCTGAATCTGCTGGAGACCGACTCCGGGTTAAGTCTTTCGTCGGCAGTGGTGTTGGGGTTGGCGCTTGCCGGCGCGGTGTCGGGCGTGTGGCGATTGCAAACACTCGCCCGACGATTGCGTGCCAGCGGGACGGCCTGCGATGCGGTCTATGGGTACTTGCGCAAAAGCGATGGAGCGACGCCTTCGGAACAACGCGTCGGATTGGCCGGGCTGCGGGACGGCGTCGAGTTTCGTGACGTGACGCTGGCCGATTCGCACGGTCAGGCGATCCTCAATCACATCACGACGGAGTTCACGCCCAAGTCTCTGGTGACGCTGTTGGGAACCGATTCGGTGTCTCCGCAAGCGATGGTGGAATTGTTGATGGGATTCGGACGTCCGGGCTCAGGCGAAGTTCGGATCGATGGGCTGAAGTTGTTGGAGGTTCACCCCGCGTCGCTGGCCAAGAATGTGATGTGGATCGAACCGTCGGGCCCGTTGTGGGATGGGACGATCGAAGAAAACCTGTCGGCCGGAAGCGGCGGCACGATCAGCAACGCGGACATCGTCGAGGCGTTACGCGAAGTCGATGTGTATGAACAGATCCAGCGTCTTCCCGAAGGGCTGTCGACGTATGCATCGGTCGAAGGATTTTCGTTGTCCACCGAAGCGACCTATGGGATCGGACTGGCCCGGGCGCTGCTGCATCGCCCGCCGATCTTGCTGGTCAATGAACCGCCGGCACCGAACGCGCAACTGGCCGATGATCCGTGCTTGAAGGCGATCAAGAAACTGGTCGACCAGGGATCGTTGGTCGTGATGTTGCCGCGGCGGCTGCAAACCTTACGAACAGCCGATCGCGTGATTCTGCTCAACGGCCCCAATCTCGCCGGCGAAGGAAAACATTCAGAATTGCTGAGCGACAGCGATCTGTATCGCCATCTGAATTATCTGTTGTTCAACCCCTACCGCCCGGGGCGATGATTCGCTGCGATCCCCCGCGGCTCTCCGAAATCGGGCACAATGGAAGGATGCGGGCACCCGGACGCTGGCGCGAACCGGCTGATGTCCATTGATGATCAGCCGTTTGCCGCAAGCCTTGGGGCCTCTGCTTTGGTCAAGACCTTGTCGATTTAGCGGTGTTTTGCGGGCGCCGCGTCGCTGGTTTTTGAGCTAGTCTTTGCGAACCACTGAATCCTCCAACGGCGAGCGAAAAGGGGGTCAGGAGTCAATAGTGCGAAGCACCCGTAGGGCCGTTCCGGCTATTGACTCCTGACCCCGTTTTCGCGGTCTGAATCCTCCAACGATGGCGCGACGAGATGAAACGACGACACAAAATCCTCTGTCTTCTGGCCGCCGCTGGAACACTCACCGCGTTTCCGTCGGCTTCTTCGGGGCAGGACATCATCGGCGAGGCGTTGGGAAAAGTCATCTTGCCGGCCGTCGGGCCTGTCATCCTGGACCGTGCCGGTGGCCAGATCCTTGAAAAGGGATTGAACGGAGGATTCGGAAAAGGCGGAAGGTTGCCGGGTCGGGGCGGGCGAACGCCGACGCGTCCTTCGCGTCCCCAAGTCATCCGCCCGCAACCTTCTCCACAAACCGTGCCCTCGGGGTCCTACCAGGTTCAGCCGCCATCTAGCGTCGCTCCGGCTCCAACCGCTCCGCCTCCGGTCGATCCACCTGAAAACCGAATCGTGTCGCGACCGTCGGTTTCGCCCAATCCGTCGCCGACGGAAATTGCGTTGACCCACGTCGTCTCCGCAGGTCCGCGTTTGACCGGTCAAGTCATTCGTGCCGAAGCGGCCGAAATCGCCGGCCAGATCGATCAGGCCGTCATGCGTTCTCTCGGCCAATCTTCGGGTGATGCCACGCTGGAGGCGTTGCGTCGCGACTATCAGAATCGATTGAACAAGAATGATCCCGAAACCGCGCGCGCCGACCTGATGCTCAACCACGATGCGGCCCTGACCGCCGCGGGGTCGCGGCAAGTCTGGTCGTCCCTCTTTGACGCCGCCGACGCCGCGGATCAAATCGCGGCGTTGCCGCCCGAATCCGATCAGAAAACCTTGACCGAAGCGATCGAAGCGTTGCGGAACAAGGTGACCGGCATCACAGGGCAGGTTCTCAGCGGCAATGAGATCGCAGTCATTGCCCAGCGCGCCAAGAACATCCGCAACATGGTCGTGCTGAGCGAGATCGCGCGGGTGCTGGGGGTGCAACGTCGCGACGACCTGTTCACACGGATCGCCGAAGCGGCCGCCAAAAGCGACGCGCCGGATGAAGCGATCACGGGATTGTTGGGCGTCGGCTTGGGAGCTGGCGGTAGTACCGTGACCGACATGCAGCTTCCCGAAGGCATTCCCGCCGTGGTGCTCTACAGTCCAGAACTCAACACGACACCGATCAGTTTTGTCTGTGACGACGCGTTGGAAATCACGCTCGCCCCGGGCGAGATGGTGCCGTTGGACCAATCCTTCGTCGTCGCGTTTCAAAACGGGAAAGGCGTCGTCAAGCGATACACGATTAAGAATGGCATGTATCGCTGGGTGGTCGATCAAGACGGCTGGGATCTTCGTCAAAAGACCGCGGTGGACGTCACCATCGACGCCAGTGAATCGCCCGCCGAATTCCATTACCTGATCAATGGTCAACCGCAGATCGCCGCAGCCGGTTCGGTGATGCAGCACCGGTTGGACGGCCCGGCCCGGATCGATTTTGATCGCGGACTCGGTGACGGCAGCAGCAAGTCGACGCTGGTCACGCCCGGAGACTATGTGGTCGGCGTCAACCCCGACACGGCAGGCTGGGACTTGCACACGCGACCGCAGCAAGCGGCCGCGGAGTCGACGACGGAGATCGCCAAACAGCATTGGCGAAGCAGCGTCTTGCAAGCTCAACGGGCGTCATTGG
>NZ_JBFHKV010000064.1:0-15234 GCF_041595215.1 Stieleria sp.
CGGACGCAATCGCCGTGACGCCGGCTATTGATGAGCTAGTTTTCATGCAATCGCGTTGACAGAACCTGTCCGTGATCGCCCCGCCGGTGATTGCGACATCTGTCGTGCGCCCCAGGATCCGATCCTTCCGAGGACATCCTGCGACACCCACCCCACTTCCCAATCCATTCATTCGGTATGAACGCCGCGATCCACGAAACCCATGCCGTTGATGCGGGCCTGCTCGGCAGCCTTCTGACCGACGATACCTTTTGGCCTGCCGAGACCCAATCACTTTCCGAAACCGGATTGAGTGATTCATTTATCGAAGGGTTGATCTTGAAATCCGTGTTGAGCGTCGGCACGCTCAGCGGACGCAGCCTGTCGGAGTTCATCGGTTTGCCCTTCAAGGTGGTCGATCCGCTGCTCGATGTGATGCGAACCCGCAAGATGATCGCGCACGTCCGTCCGGCGCCGTTCAACGACTACTATTATTCGTTGACCGAACTGGGGCAGAATCGCGCCGCCGCTCAGATGAAGCAGTGCAGCTATGTCGGCCCTGCGCCCGTCCCGCTGTCGGATTATGTGCTCAGCGTCGAAGCCCAGTCGGCCGGTTTGGAACCGGTCACCCAAGACCAATTGCGTCAAGCGCTTTCGGGGATCTCCTACCAGCAAGACTTGCTGGACTTTATCGGGCCGGCGATCAACAGCAACACCGGACTGTTCCTGTTCGGCGAACCCGGCAACGGCAAAACCACCATCGCCCGCTGCTTGACACAATGTCTCGGCCAGGAGATCTGGATCCCGCACGCGATCCTGGATGACGGCAACCTGATCAAACTTCAAGACGATGCCTTTCATCGCCCCGCACCGGTGCCCGAAACCGCCGCCAAGATTTTGAAGGCTCAGGAATGGGACCGCCGCTGGTTGCGGATCCAACGACCGACGGTGATGGTCGGCGGCGAACTGGTGATGGAAAACTTGGAAGTCCGACACGACGCCCGTAGCAACATTTGCGAAGCGCCGCTGCAAATGAAGAGCAACTGCGGCTGTTTGTTGATCGATGACTTCGGACGCCAACGCATCGCACCGGAAGAATTGCTCAATCGCTGGATCGTTCCGCTGGAGAACCGTTGCGATTTCTTGACCCTTCCCACGGGCAAGAAGATCCAAATGCCATTCGAACAGATGTTGATCTTTTCGACCAACCTGGATCCGGGCGACCTGGTCGACGAAGCGTTTTTGCGTCGCGTGCCCTACAAAATTTTTGTCGGCGATCCGGGGCCGGATGAGTATCGGCAACTGATGAAAACGGTTGCCCGACAGATGGGATTTCCGGAAACTCCCGAGGCGGCGGAATATCTACTGTCGTTCTATCAGAAAAAATCTCGCAAGCCCCGGCGTTGCCATCCACGCGATCTGCTGAAACAAATCGAAGCCTTTTGCCGGTACCGACAACTGCCCTTGGGTATCCGCCCGGAATACCTGGAACGCGCTTGCCGCAGCTACTTTAGCGACCTGTAGCGGCCACCCGAATCCACCAGAGCTGAGTCCACCAGAGCAACGGAAGATGACAACTGTCAAATCGAAACGTATTCAAGCAGGTTACGAGCCGATCGAAGGTTACGTGCTGGAAAAACGGATCGGCCGTGGCGGGTACGGCGAAGTCTGGCGTGCCGTCGCCCCCGGTGGATTGAAGAAAGCGGTCAAGTTCGTTTTCGGACAACAGGACGAACGACGCGCCGAACAGGAACTGAAGTCGCTCGAACGGATCAAGAGTGTGCAGCACCCGTTCATTCTGACGCTGGAACGATTCGAACTGATCGAAAACCAATTGGTCATCGTGACGGAGTTGGCCGACGGGTCATTGGAGGACGTGTTCAAGCAACACCAGGGCCGCGGTTCCTGCGACATCCCCCGCGACGTGTTGCTCGGTTACATGAAAGATGCCGCCGATGCACTGGATTATCTGCACCAACTCTACAAGCTTCAGCACCTGGATATCAAACCGGCCAACCTGCTGATCGTTGGCGGACGGGTCAAAGTCGCCGACTTCGGTTTGCTGAAAGATCTCGGTGACGTCGAATGCAGCATGGTCGGCGGGCTGACGCCGATCTACGCGCCGCCGGAAGTCTTTGACGGACGCCCCAGCCTTCACAGTGACCAATACAGTCTGGCGGTGATGTACCAGGAACTGCTGACGAGCACGCGGCCGTTCAGCGGACGGACGATCGCGCAGCTGGCGACCCAGCATGTTCACAACGCGCCGAATCTGAAGCCGCTGCCGGCAAGCGATCGCCCCTGCGTGGCACGGGCACTGGAAAAGTCGCCCGAACGGCGTTTCGCCACCTGCACCGAATTCGTTGAAAAACTGCTGCGTCCCCACGCCGGACATGCCGCCGCCGCGGACCACACCGTCGAAGCCGCGGCAACCGAACCGGCCGCCCACGCGGTCGAAAACCTGCCGCAACTCGACGGCACCGTCGGCTCGGCGAGCGATGTGCATCAATGCCAAGCCTTGGTGGTCGCCTTGGGCGGCACCGGTGCGGATTGTCTCAGCGAGTTGCGGTCGCGGATCTATGAATTCGGCGCCGGATCTCCCGTCGTCCTGCACAGCGTCCTGATCGATACCAACCCCGTCACCACGCAAACCGCGTTGATGGTCGACGGCACCGACGTGGTCCCGCGCTGCCGCGTCGTCGAAGCCCGACTGCGGACGCCCAACGAGTATCGCAACAGCGGGACGGAGCGATTAAAGACCATTTCGCGACGCTGGATCTACAACGTGCCACGAAACGGCCATACCGGTGGGATGCGGCCACTGGGGCGTCTGGCGTTGGTCGATCACGGCGAACAAGTGATGCAGACGTTGCGTGACGCGGTCAAAGCCTTGAACGTCGCCAGCGGCGACAACGCCCCACCCAAAATCTATGTCGTCGGCTCCTTGACCGGTGGGACCGGCAGCGGAATGTATCTCGACATCGTCTACTTGCTGCGTCATTTGCTCGACGAATCGGCGATGGAAAACGAGCCGATCTTGTCGTTTCTGACGACGAATCGATTCCAAGGCGATCCCTCGCGACCGCTCGCCCTGCACTCGACCAAATCCGCGATCCGAGAATTGGCGCACTTCTTGATGCCGGGCAACAGTTATCCCGGAGACGCCGGCGTGGGGTGGCCGAGTGTGCCCGCTGCGCGAACACCGTTGCACCACACCTATGTCATCGCCCAGTCCGATCGGCCCGGTGCCCCCTCGCCGCTGCACTCGGTCGTCGATTACCTGTGGGCCGATGCGAGCGATTGTGGCGAACTGTTTGCCAGGGGACGACTCGAGGAAGACGATTCACCATCGGGGCAGCGGACCATTCGGACCCTGTGCGTCGCCCAAATCGGTGACCCCGGGGAACGACAACCAAGTCTGCTGGCGCCTCATGCGATTAAATTGCTGTTGCTGCGATGGCTGGGCAACCCGCGCGATGCAAAGCCCGCGGCGAAAGAGTTTTCATCACGTGTGTGGCGACGCTGCCGATTGGACGGCGACGCGCTGCGCGGTCAAACCGAACAATGGTTCGGCAACAACCGCCAAGAACGTCGTGGCAAACTGATGGAACGACTCGGCAGCCTGGATCCGTCGCTGCTCAAGAATCCCGCCGCCGTCAGGTCGCATCTGGTCAAATGGCTGACAGGTGTGATCGATCTGGACCAGACCGAGGTGCTGGCCGGACAGATCGTCGAACAGATCGAACGCGAAATCAACGCTCGAATCCAAGACACCAGACTCAACCTGTCGTCGACGATGACCGGGCTGAATGAAATCCGTCACGCGCTGACCGAACTTCAGCAGACACTGCTGCAGAAATCCGAAGACGAATTTCGCCAACTCGCCGACGAGGGCAAAGCGTCGGAGGGCCAACCGACGACTGTCGGTGCCCAGCCACCGCAACGGCCGATGGCATCACTCCGCAGCGCCTGTGGCATCGGCGAACAATTGGTCGGAATCATCGCCTGCCGCGCCGCCGCATCGGTCGCGACGACGCTCGCGGAGAAACTGGCCGACCTCACCGAAACCTATGTCGACGCCTCGACCCGTCTCGCCCAGGCGATCGCCAACCTGGCCGACGATGACAGCCGAGCGGTTGACCAATGGTCGATGCTGCCCCCATCGATTCGCGACCAGCTGCCCGGCATCGTGGACCGACTCCACACCGCCAACGCCGTCAGTCAACTGTTCCGCATCATCCAAGCCCCGGCGAGCGTGACCGCGGACACGGTGGTCAACGAAATGTCGATCATCGCGGCCGGTCTGATCCGCGAGGGGATTGCGGCCTTGGGCGATTCGCAGACCTGCGACTCCCGGGCGTCTGAGTCACGCGGTTCGGACTGCCTGGACACCAAAACGTCGTCGATCGCAACGACCGATGAACTTGTCCTCGGCAAGACCACCTGCTTCAACCCGCAATCCGATCCGGTCGCGATGACGCAGACCCATTCTTGGTCGTCTCCCAGCAAACCGCCCAGTCTGACCGCGGAGTCCGCGTTGGAAGCCGTTCGACCACCGCTGTTGGAATGTGGCGGCAAACAACGCATCTACCTGATCAGTCGCGATGCATCGGAACAGCGGACGTTGCAGTCGCAGCTCCCCAGCTCGAACGATGTGGCGCTGACCACTTTCCAGGCGCGGGCTGCGATGCCCATGCTCATCCATGAAGCGCGGGACATCAAACTCGACAATGTGCTCGCTTGGCTGGACGCCTTGACCGGTGACGACGGTCGCATCAGCGATCGTCTCGCTACACGATGCGATCTGGATTGGGGCTGAGGATCCGGTCGTTGCTTCGTGGATGGGAGCTCACGCCCGCGGCAGACGAATCGTGAACGCCGTCCCGACGCCCACCGTGCTCTCGACACGAATCTTGCCGCGATGCGCGTCGATGATCTCTTTACACGCAGCCAGTCCCAGCCCCGTGCCGCCTTTGCCCGATTCGTCGGGACCCACTTTGGTCGAAAAGAACGGATCAAAAATCTGCGGCAGTGTCTCCGCAGGGATCCCCGACCCGCTGTCCCGGACGACCAATTCGACCCACTGGGGGTCCTCACTGTTGGCCAGCCGGATCAACAGGTTGCCACATTCGCCGATCGCCTGGCGGGCGTTGATCAAGAGATTCAGCAACACGCGTTGGATCTGATTGCCACTGACGATCGCCTTGGCCACTCCCGGCTCAATTTCGGTCGTCACCGACACCCGGTACTTGTTCATCTCGCGTTCGAGCAGGACCAGGGTGTCCAGGATCAGGCCGCCCAGGTCGGTCGGTTCGAACGATTCGCTGCGATTGCGTGCCTGGGCCAAGATCGTGCCGGTGATTTTTGAGGCACGTTCGGACGCTTCCAGGATTTTTCCGAGCGCCTTGTCGCGTGAAGCGTCGTCGCGATTGCGGATCCCGAGCCGGGCATAGTTGATGATCGTCATCAACACGTTGTTGAATTCGTGCGTCGCGGTGCTCGTCAATTCACCCAGGGTGGCCATCGATTGTGACTGCCGGAGCTGGGCTTTGAGGTGTTGGATGTACTGCTGCTCGTCACTCAACGGGGAACCACCGGCCAGCGCACCGGTGGAGACCGGTTTGCCGCTTGACGAGGGGTTTGACGTCGCAGGCGGCGTTGGGATGGCGTTGGGTGCGTTCATGATCCCCGGGTGGGTTGGCTGGCGATTGCATCGTGACTCCTTTGACCTATCGTCTGCCGCGGATGATTTGCTACACCCCGTCCTGGGCCGCAGGCAAAGCTTGCCAGTGCTGGTGACGGCCCGCACAATCGGAAAAGTTTCCGGAGAAAGAGATGCCAACCGTGCCCCAACAGTCCCACCCACGTTCTGTGACCGAATCTCCCAATATCGTCCAGCGATTGGCCCAAGCGATTGGCACCGCCAAAGAAATGGGCTTTGAAGTCCGCAAGATCGTGTTGGACGACCAAATGCCCGGCTGGTGTCAAATCGGCCCGAAAAAGATCCTGTTTCTCGACCTGACCGCCTCCACCGGCGAACAACTGGAGCAGATCGACGAGATCATCGCGTCGTATTGCAACCAACGCGAAGCCCGCCGCGAAGGCCGACTCGCTGCCTAGATCCCAATACCGCTAAATCGAGATTTACGGGCGCCCAGACGCTGACGCGAACCGGCCGATGTCGATTGATGATCAGCCGTTTGACGCGAGCCTACGGGCCCAGCTCTGGTCAAAACCTTGTCGATTTAGTGGTATTGGCCTAGAGCCACAGTCGCGGCGTAGAGTCAGAGTCACAGCGGCCAGCCTGTGGGGGAGTACGACGGGCCCGGCGGAACGTCGCTTGCACCGCGCAGCGTGCGGCCTGATCGATACAATGTGGGGGCTTGGGCACTGGCATCACCTCTTTTTATCGATCTTTCAGGCGTAGCGGATGTTCTTTAGGCAAATGGGGATAGCAGCAGCCGGCGGGTTTTGTCGGCGGATGGGAATCGGATTGCGCGCCGGTGCCGATGTCCTGCGACTGCTCCAAGCCGAAACCAAATACGGTTCGCCACGACAGCGTGAAGCGATTTCGCATGTGTTGGAAAGTGTCAAAGCGGGCTTTCAGATCAGCGACGCGATGAAACAGCGTGGCAGTTTTTTTCCTCGCTTGATGGTGTCCATGACGCGTGTCGGGGAGAGCACGGGCACGTTAGAACGCACCTTCCTGACGTTGGCGACGCACTTCGAGCAACAGGTCACGCTCCGACGTCTGTTTCTGACCTCGATCGCTTGGCCGGTGATTCAGCTGGTGCTCGGATTGGGCGTCATCTCGATTGTGATCTACCTGATGGGAATCCTGACTCCGTCCACCGGAGGCCAGATGATGGACATCTTGGGATTCGGGCTTCGCGGTGGCAAAGGCGTGTTGATTTTTTGGGGCTACATCGCCTGTGTCGCCGCCATCCTGTGGTCGCTGTACTACGCCTATCGACAGAACTTCGCCGGCGTCCAGAACCTGGTTCCGCTGTTGTACATGGTTCCCAAATTTGGCCCTTCGCTTCAAACGATCACCCTGTCCCGATTCACCCGCACCCTCTCGCTCGCCCTCGGCGCCGGCTTGGATCCGATCCGCAGCGTCAAACTGAGTTTGGATAGCACCGACAGCGACTATTACCGCAGCGGCGGCGAAATGTTTGAGGCGGCGATCCGCGATCGGGGTGACACGCTCGCCGGCGGATTGCGAGCGACCGACTTGTTTCCCGATCCGTTTTTGCACCTGGTCGAAGTCGCCGAGATGTCGGGCACCGAAAGCGAATCCATCGACCACTTGGCGGTCGAGTATGAAGAGCGAGCCAGAATGGCGATGCGAACGCTTTCGGGCATCGCCACCGGCGTCATTTGGCTCACCGTCGCCGGCATCCTGATCTTCTTTATCTTCCGCTTTGCGTCGATGTACCTGGGCGCGATCAACGAAGCAGCGGGATTGAACTAAAACACCAAACGAAGGGTTGCTGGTGGGCGATGCCGCGACGTGACGCGTGGTTTCCGTATGTTGGGGCCCGTGGGCTCGCGCCAAACGGCTGACCGCCTTCAACGTCCCGTCCGACGCCGGCAGTTGTCACTGACTGCCTTCGGGCCATTCGGCCGGGATCAGCTGCACGCCGTGACGTCCCCTCGGTTCGGCGACCCGCAATGAATCGCGAACATAATCGTGACATTGAATGCACAGGTTCGTCATTTGCAAGTAGGTGAACGTCACACCCTGGTGATTCTCTTGCTCGGCCAGCTCTTCGAGTTGAGTGCATTGACGACGAAACTCGGCACTGAAATGCTCGTACACCGTGTCCCGAGCCCTCGGCCATTCGGCCGCTTCGCTGATCAACTTCATCTCCTTCGCGCCCCGGGCGATCGCGGGGAAATCTTTGCGAAGCAAACCCTCCAAAACGTGCTGCGATCGTTTCAACTTGGAACGCATCAGCACGCCTTCGGATCGTTCGATCGGCTGAACCACCGGATCGGCCCAGGTGAGCATGGCGAGCGGTATGCTGGCAAGAATCGCCAACAGGACGAATTTGAATCTCATTTCAAAGCCTAGTGCTGAAGCGCATCGCAGCCAAGCTTCCCGGCGGCGACACCACGGATCGAAGTCTCATGGACAAGCGTCATCCATCATTCTTCAGTAGCAAAATCGTCGGGCACCGAAAACGGCAACACGCCGTCGAGAACCGATTTCACACAAATTCCCATCAGGGTGTGCAGCGACGCACACGGGAAGAGCGATGTGTTCAGACCGCGTGAGGGACACACGGCGAAGGAAATCCCTCAACGTGGTGGCTTTCCCCGGTTCATGGTGAACCGCGTGTTAGCGTTCCCATGAGGAAAAGGTCAGCCGACAGCGGTCGACGGCTTTTTTGAATAACGTTTCATTGCAAATCACGTTGATTTGCGTTACCGGGAGTCGGCTAGGGTGACCGTCTTATTCGTCGATGATGAGCCGCAGGCGCTGCGCCAGCTGGAACGGCAGCTGATTGCGGAGGATGTCGATTGGGATTGCGATTTCGCGACCAGCGGCGAACAGGCGATTGAGATGTTGGCGACCGCCAAATACGACGCCGTGGTCACCGACATGCGAATGCCGGGGATGGATGGCGCGGCGCTGTTGAATTATGTCAGCAAGCACTATCCCAACACGGTGCGGATCGTTCTGTCCAAGCCATCCGATCGCGATGCCGTGCTTCGATCGATCATGGCGATGCACCAGTTTTTGCCAAAACCGTGCGACGCATCAGAACTTCGCACGACGATTGACCGCGCCTGCGCGTTGCGTGACGTCTTGGTTTCCGATTCCTTGCAACGTTTGGTCGGTGGGCTTTCTCGATTGCCCAGTGTCCCGGCGGTCTATCGAGAACTGACCAACGCACTGCGTAACGAAGACGCCTCGATTTCGTCCATCGGCAAGATCGTCGCCAAGGACGCCGTGATGACGGCAAAGGTACTGCAGCTGGTCAACTCGGCGATCTTCTGTTTAAGCCATCATATTTCCGACCCGATCAAAGCGGTTTCGTTGCTGGGTGCATCGACACTGAAGTCACTCGTTCTCGCGATCGGCATTTTCCAGGAATTCGAAGCACTCGGTGTGAACGGGTTTTCCGCCGAAGTGTTGATGCAACATTGCTTGCGAGTCTCCCGGATGACCAAGCTGATCGGCCGACGGGAACGACTCGATTCCCAGGCTCTCGAAGACGCCATCACCGCGGCCACGCTCCACGACATCGGCAAGCTCGTGCTGCATTCGATCGACCCCAAAACGTGTGCCCAAGCGGCATTGAAAGCGGAGATCGATGACATCCCGTTGTGGCGGGCCGAACGTCAGATCTTCGGCGCCGATCATGCCGCCATCGGTGCCCACCTGCTCAGCGTCTGGGGGCTGCCGCAAACGATTATCGAAATCGTCGCCTTGCATCACACGCCGACCAAAGCATACGAGATGTCGTTCTCGCCGCTGACCGCCGTGGTCGCGTCAAACTATCTCAGCCGGGCCGGCAGCCAGTTGCCGCTGCCCACGCCAGATGACGAGCTGGTCCGCTACTTCGAGATGGTCGTGTGTGGCGAAAAACTCGAATCGTGGCACAACCTGTGCTCCGACGTGGGCAAGCGAAACGACGAGTCGCGCAAAGCACCGCTCCCGCAAGACATCAGTCTCTAAACGGCTCACGGACGCGTCGCCGATTGCTCCGCCAGAAGTTGTCCCTCAACGTCGGCCGTTAATGCCGAGAGCGCGTGTTCGATCGATTCCCGATTGCCGAGTTCGGTTTGTCCATATCGGCAGCGTTCAAAGGCGTCGGTCAAGAACTGCAAATCGGGATAACGCTGTCCCACGCGTTGCAACAATTCACTCGGGGTTTCGTCTGCACGTCGTGTGACCCCGGCGCGTCCGAGTTGTTTCAGTGTTTCGGCGTAAAAAGGCAACCGGGGCTGCAGGGCGTGTGCCGCTCCGCGTGCCTTGCCGCGCCGTCGAAACTGCGGCCATCGCAACCGCAGCAACATGGCGAGCATCGCGATCACGGCGACGACGATGATGACGGAAATCGCCAAGGACTGCAGAGGCAAATCGATCTCCCCGCCCTCCAGTCGCCCGGCGCGGATCGCTGCCAATTTGTTTTTTAGATCGCTCCACAGACGTTGATACGAACTTCGAACGTCGTTCAGTCCGGTCGCTTGCACCAGATCATCGCGTTGGCGTTGCGCATCCATCTCGACGACGTAATCTTCCCAAACATTGTTCGCCAAGTTCAACAGTCCATCCACGCCCTCCGGATTTCCGTCGTCGAGTGCACTTTCCGCGGGTGTCGGGTCGAGTCGCATCCAATACCGCGGTGATCGCCGCTGACCGCCTAGACGTCCGGCCGCGAGATCGGTCAGGCGACCGTCCGCCGAAATCTGGTCTCGTTCGATCAACGCTTCGACCCAGGCATGGGCGTGCAACTGTCTGGCGATGTAGTACTTGCCGATGTTGTTGTATTCCTCCGTCCGGTACCCCACGATGACGCGACAGGGAATCCCGGCGCTGCGGAGCATCAATGCCAGTGCCGAAGCGAAGTACTGGCAGTGACCCCGTCGATCGACCGACAGAAACTGCTCGACCGGATCAACACCGGGGATCGGTGTCGCGTCCAAGTTCAACGTGTAGGAAAACGCAGGATCGGTCTTTAAGTATTGCTCCATCGCCACCGCTGCACGCGACAGGCTGGGGGGGGCGCTCGTGATGTCGTCACTGATGCCGTCCAAGACCTCGCTCGCCAACCGGACCGCGGTCGGCACGCTGGCGCGATCGATTCGAAGCAAGTCGGTTTCGTAGTCCCGTTTCGGCCGCGGCGCGCGGCTGTTCAACCTCTGTTGCCGAGTCAGTTCGTAGGGCAAAATCACTCGCTCCGACTCCGACGCTTGAGCGATCCAGCGTGTCTGAATGCCATCGGAAAACGCGTGCGTGCCGAATTCGTAACTGATACGCGGATACGGCGGCGCGGAAGATTCGCGGGCCAATGTCCAGCGATCGATCGCGTGAACCACGTCGATTGCGTCGCCGTCTTGATGGTAGGGAGCGATCGAAAACAGCGCCGGCCGGCTCATCGCTTCACACGTAATCTTGACATGCACACGGTCATACGGCGTGCGGTCGGATCTTCCGCGGGGGCGATCGGCGCTGGGAATGCGGCCGCGGCGACTGATCGAATTCTGGTCGGTTGAGACCCACTTGGCGATCGGCCGGTCCCTGGAGTAGTCGACTTCGTAGGACTCCAGCACTTTCCCCCGCAAATACAAACTGTCGTTGATCATGTAAGGTTCACCGCTGTCCTTGTCGGTCAACTTGACCCGCAACGCCGGGTCAGCGTTTTGCATCACCGGGCCCAATTGTTCCATTCGCACTTCATCATCGAATCCGACCATGGCGGGACCACGCGCGGTCGATCGTGATGGCTGGACACGACGCGGCAAGACGTAAAAAAATGCCGCCGCGATCACAATCACTGCCGGCGAAAGCACCAGCAGGGCGTAGCGCGACCAAGGCCCGGCCGCCCAATAAATCGAAATCACCGATTCCGGCGATGATGTGGCCACAATCGCGTTGCGCGGCGGCACGTCGTCACGGCCCCCAATGATGAACTGAACGAAACGTCCGAGTCTGGTTTTGGGAGGCTCGGGGACCGGTCGGTCCAAGGTCACATCGATACTCTCCATCATCGTGACCAACCCCAGCAAGCTGAGCGCACTGGCGCCGACAATCGCGATCGGAATCATCCACACGCCGAAGCCGATTGCATCACTGAAGATCGCCGCGACAACCAACTCCAGCAAACAGAACACCGCCAACTGTTCCAAAATGCGCCGCGATTTGCGCTGCAGCATCAACACGCCTTGGACCAAGACCAACAACAACGCCACGGAGACCATTTGCGGTTCGCCCCGCTGTTGCAGCCCCCAGAAATCTTGCACGCAGTACACCGCGGCGCCGGCCATCGCCAAGTACGCCCCGATCGGCGGCAATTCGATCAAACGCAACCAATCGACGAACACGAATCCGACGACCGCAGAAAAAACAGCCAGCAGGGCGATGCTCTCGGTGCCTTGACCGCCAGCCAACACCAACCCGCCGGCCGCGGACAACAACGCAAACTGAAATTCCAATCGCGTCCGCACCGACGGCACGGCCAGCAACTCGCCACGCAACGAATCGGGAAGATCCGCGGTGTCCCGCTCAGTCATGGACATACCCGGCCTCCTCCGTCTTGCCAGCGCTCGCCACACGGTCCGCGTCGATGGCTAACAATCGTCGCACCGGCGGCGAGCTGACGTCGATCCAAGCCAGCCGCGACCGTTGATCAAAGTACCGCCACACCGACAACGCCTGTTGGCTGGACCGATCCGACGATTGACACGCGTCTTTGAATCCTCGTGGGCTGACCACCACCAGATCGTAAGCCTGAAGCTGGGACGATCGATCGACGACCGCACGGGCCAACGGATCGTCTTGCGACGCCTGAAGATGAACGGGGTTGGCAATGGCCAGACGCTCCAGCAACGCCGTGGCATCCGCGCTGATCGATGCATGGACGTTCGAACGCGGCGATGCGTCGGCGACAAAGGCGTCAGCGACCAGCAACGCCACCGAACTGGTCGGTGACGCCAGTTCATTGATCAGTGTCGCAGCGACTTCCAAAACCTGCTCGACGACGCCGGGTGCCCCTGGGCGGTTGACCGCATCGACGACGAGACAGATTTGATGTCGGTTCCGCTGTTCGAATTGTCGCACGGCCGGTTCGCCGATCCGCGCCGTCGTCCGCCAGTGGATGTGTTTGATGTGATCGCCCGATTGCCAGGGACGCAACCCGAAGAACTCACCGTCTTCATTGCTTCCACCGGTCGACCGATGACCGTCCCCGCCCCGCCGTGGCGGCAACAGCGACTTCCACCCGCGACGCAACGTGATCAGCCGCGGGTAGACGTAGAGCGGTTCGACCGTCTCACGAGAAAGCCGTTCGCAACTCATCAGACAGAACGGAAACGTCGTGGAGACGACAACCGGCCCCAACTGGTATCGGCCGCGACGATGGAAGCGACACATCACCGACATGCCACGCGTCTGACCGGCCGGGACATGGCCCACACTGCCGATCAAGGGGACCGGTTGCCGGAGTTCTGATTCCTGTGGTCTTGGCAGTGGATCGTCACTGGATTCGCCGGAATGATCGGCATCGACGTCTCGCTGTGCGGTCACACGGTCTTCGATGCGCAAACACCAAAGCGGCAGCAACCGTCCCGCATTGTGGATCTCATAGCGGACCGCCATCGGTGTCTCGGCAAACACGCCGCTCACCTCATGCCGATGAAAACGCACCTGCCGAATCGCATGGCGTCCCTGCCGCCATTGCAACAGAACGATGCTGATCAGCAATCCCGCCAGCACCAGCAACAAATTGAATCCGCGCAGCGACCCGCCGATCATCGCGAACAAGGCGACGAACAAAAAATGGAATCCCAGACGCGTGATGCGGTAGCGGAACAGCGGTTTGGATCGACTTGTCGCCATCAGTACCGTTGGAGGAGAGGTTTTTCTAAGGCTATAGTATCACGACCGGCCGATTTGCGTTCGCTCCCTTCCATTGTACCGCTCGTCCTGATGCCCTCTAGCGCCGATCAAAACGACTTCATTGTGATCGGCGCCGGCATTGTGGGGCTTGCGACCGCCTGGCGTCTGGTGCAGCGTTTCCCCGACTGTTCGGTCGTCGTCGTCGAATCGGAATCCGACGTCGCCGCTCACCAAAGCGGCCACAATTCGGGTGTCTTGCATTCCGGGATCTACTACAAACCGGGTTCCATTCGGGCGACGACCTGTCGCACCGGCAAAGCGGCGATGGAAGCATTTTGCGAGGAACACCAGATTCCTTGGGATCGCTGTGGCAAAGTCATCGTGGCCACCGATTCCGACGAATTGGAGTCGATGGAAAAAATTGCCGCCCGCGGTACCGAGAATGGCATCGTTTACGAACGTCTTGATAGCGATCAATTGCGCGAGCTGGAACCCAATGCGGCCGGTATCGCGGCCCTGCACGTGCCCGAAACCGGGATCGTGAACTACGCGACGGTGTGCAAGAGACTGGCCCGCTGTATCCAAGACGCCGGCGGGCGGATCGTGTTCGGATCCGAAATCGTGGCAGTCGATGCCCGGGCTCAATCGATTCGTCTGACCGCCGCGTGCGGCCAGGTCTTCCACGCCGCGATGATGATCAACTGCGGCGGATTGCAGTGTGATCGAATTGCAACCTTGTCCGGCATTTCGCCGGAAATTCGAATCGTGCCGTTCCGCGGCGAATACTATGAATTGGCGCCCGGCCGCGAAACACTGGTTCGAAACCTGATCTATCCCGTCCCCGATCCATCGTTCCCTTTCCTGGGCGTGCACTTCACGCGGATGATCGACGGAGGTGTGGAGTGCGGCCCCAATGCCGTGCTGGCGTTCTCGCGCGCGGGTTATGATTGGAAAACCATTCGGCTGACGGACCTGGCGCAAACCCTTCGATTCGGCGGGTTTCGAAAACTGGCACTGCGACATTGGAAAACCGGGCTGGGAGAAATGCACCGTTCGCTCAGCAAAGCGGCCTTCGTCACCGCACTGCAAAAGTTGATGCCCTGTTTGACCGCGTCCGATCTAGTTCGGGGCCGCGCCGGTGTGCGTGCCCAAGCGGTGTCGCGTGACGGGGAATTGGTGGACGATTTTCTGTTTCAGCGGAGTGACGCGGCCGTGCATGTCTTGAACGCACCGTCGCCCGCGGCGACGGCATCGTTGGCGATCGCCCAAACCATCGTTGACCAGGTCGAGCGCTGAAGCGTGAACGCAATGATGACCAACGATCGGCCGGCCGCCTCATCGATCCATTGCCGTGACGTCACGGTCCAATTCGCTCCGTCCTCGGTCGCGGTCGATCGTGTGGAGTTGACGGTCCAGAGCGGGGAAATTGTTTTACTGATCGGCCCCAGCGGTTGCGGCAAGACGACGCTGCTTCGCGCGATCGCAGGCCTGCAACCGATGAACCAAGGCCGAGTCGAACTCGATCCGGTCGCCATCGCCAGCGAAGGACAGATCGGATTCGTCTTTCAACAACCCGCACTGCTGCCGTGGGCGAGCACGCTGCAAAACGTCCTGTTGCCGCTGGAGCTGATCGGCCGGGGCACCAGCCGACTGCGACGTGAGGCCGCCGAACATGCTTTGGAGTC
>NZ_JBFHKV010000065.1:0-15125 GCF_041595215.1 Stieleria sp.
CCTTCAGCCGCCGCTTGGAAAAATTCTCCGGACATCGCCGAAGGCGCAACGGTGCACAAAGACCAGGTCCTGATGCTGATGCCCAACTTGTCCAAAATGCAAGTCAAAGTCGGCGTCCATGAATCCGTCGTCGACCGCATCGAGCCCGGCATGGATGCCACCGTGAGTTTGCCTGATCTGGAAATGGACGCGACCGTCTATTCGGTCGCTTCGGTGGCGCAGCCGACGGGTTGGTGGACCGGTAACATCGTCAAATATGACTGCATCATTCAGCTGCCATCGATCGCGGGGCTCAAGCCGGGCATGAGTGCAGAGGTTGAAGTCGTGATGGCTGACTACCAAGACGTGCTGACCGTTCCCGTCTCGGCCGTTCTGGAGACGGAGACCGAAACACTGTGCTGGGTCATGGTCGACGGCAAACCGCAGCGTCGTGTGATCACGCTCGGTGACAGCAACGATGTCTTCATCATCGTCGAAGAAGGACTCCGCGAAGGCGAGGAAGTCGTGCTCAATCCGTTGTCGTTCGTCGACCAGGCTCAACGGGCCGCGCTCAGCACGATCGACGAGACGAAGCCATGAACACCCTGCTGCGCACGATCTCGACCGGCGTGAAGAGTCTGCTGCTGCAGAAGATGCGCGCCGGGTTGGCGGCGCTGGGGATCTTCATCGGAACCACCACGGTGATCTGGTTGGTCGCGATGGGCGAAGGGGTCAGCCATCGCGCCCAAGAACAAATCTTGGAACTGGGCGCCAAGAACATCATCGTCCGATCGGTCGAACCGAATTCGTCCGAAGACAACGCGAACAGCCGGGTCAAAAAATTTGGCTTGCTGAGAAAAGACCACGAGCGAATCGTCGCCACCATTCCAGGGATCAGTGACGCGATTCCGATGCGTGAGACCAGGATGGAATTGCGAGTGGAAAACCGTTCGGCCGACGCCAAATTGGTTGGCTGTAGCGAAGAACACTTGCAGATGAACCAATTGGAAATCGCCCGGGGGCGGTGGTTGACCCCGCGTGATCGCGGCAAAAAAGTCGTCGTGCTGGCCGACCAGACCGCGACGCGATTGTTTCGGTACCAAAACCCGCTGGGCAAATCGATCTGGGTCGGCAGTGAGTTTTACATCGTCATCGGACAAACCAAACCGCGAACCGCGTCGGCGGCGATCGGCGGAAGCTTGGATGCCCGCGATTACAACTTGGACGCCTATATCCCGCTGCAGACGTTTCGTGATCGCATCGGCGATCGGGTGTTGACCCGCAGCTCCGGGCAACAGTTTACCGGTGAGATCGTCGAGCTGAGTCAGATCACGGTCAGCGTCGATGATGTCGACAACGTGGATGAAACGGCGGCGATCATTGAATCGCTGCTCAAGAAGTTTCACAAGACGGAAGACTATGCCGTGGTCGTCCCCAAAGAGCTACTGGCTCAAGCCGCGCGGACCCGTGCGATGTTCAATATCCTGCTGGTGATCATCGCCGGAATCTCGCTGCTGGTCGGTGGCATCGGTATCATGAACATCATGTTGGCCACAGTGACTGAGCGGACGCGCGAGATCGGAATTCGGCGCGCAATCGGCGCCAAACGCCGGGACATCATTCAACAGTTCTTGACCGAGACGTTGGTGCTGACCGGTACCGGCGGATTGCTGGGCGTGTTGTGTGGGCTGATGTGCGGCCCACTGTTTCGTGCCATCCGCGCTGCGGTGACCGCGATCTCTCCCGACGCCTTGCCGCCGATCATTTACACGCTTGAGCCGCGGATCGCGCCGTGGTCGATCGGGTTGTCGTTGTTCATCTCCCTGGGGACCGGACTGATTTTTGGGCTCTATCCCGCCCGCCGAGCCGCCATGATGAATCCAATCGAAGCTCTGCGACATGAGTGACGAACCCATCCAGCTTTTCACCACCTTCTTTCGCTCAACCGAACGCAAGACATGACACGCCTGCCCACGTTCATTCGGCCCTCTCTGGCCGCCATCCTGGTTGCCACCACGACAACGTTCTCGTTTGCCGCGGACCTCGGTCCTTGGAAGAAGCATGTGGTCACCGAGCAGGGGCATTGCAACACCGCGATCGCGATCGACGTCAGCGGCGACGGTTTGCTGGACGTGATTGCCAGTGCCAACGGCATGGTCAGTTTGTTCATCGCGCCGGGTTGGGAACAAGAAATCGTGCTCCATCGATTCGACGGTCGCGGGGCGTGCATTCACTCCGCTCCCATCGATGCCGACGGCGACGGCGACTTGGACTGGGCGGGCACGCTCGCCAACGCTCATCCGTTTTGGCTGGAAAATCCCGGCCCGGCGACGGCGACACAAGGTCCATGGACGGCCCGACCGATCGACAACCAGATCACCGGGATCCATTGTCTGCTGCGATCCGACATCGACAACGATGGTCGTGACGATTTAGTGATCAATAACTTTGAACCGGAAAAAGGACTGGGTGATTCGATGGCCTGGTTCAGTCGTCCCGAAAACCCCAAGACCGCAGCGTCGTGGGTGCGCCATGTGTTCGCCGATGGTGACGCGCGAGGTGGTAGCCATTACATGGGTGCCGGTGACATCGATGGCGACGGCTGGAAAGAAATCGCGGTCGGCGCGAAAGGCAAACCGTTCGCCGACGGCAACTGGTTTGCGTTCTGGAAGCACCCGGGCGGCAAGCAGATCGATGGCGCTTGGGAGAAAGTCGTGTTGGCCGAAAATCAAACCGCCGCGACCAACATTCTGCCGGCTGATGTCAACGGCGATGGCAAAGTCGATTGGGTGGCGTCACGCGGACACGGTATGGGCGTGCTGTGGTTTGAAAATCCCAGCTGGAAGATTCGCGACATCGATACCGAGATTGAGTTTCCGCACAGTCTGACGGTCGCGGATTTCGATCAAGACGGCGACTCGGACGTGGCGACGTGCGGCTACGGCAGCGAGCGCGTGATGTGGTATGAAAACGACGGACTCGGAAATTTTGCCCAGCACACCGTCGACACCGGCCAGCAGAGTTACGACCTGCGATCGGTCGACATGGACGGCGATGGCGACGCAGATCTACTCAACGCCGGACGCGGCAGCAACAACGTGGTCTGGTATGAAAACCCGTTGCGGTGAGACGATCTGCAGGCTCCATGCCAACCTTTCTTAATGAAGCTGGAAGGATGAGTTGGTCAAAAAATGGGTTGGTCAAAAAATGGCGTGCGTTTGAGTTCTTGGTGACGCTTTGCGATCGAAAGGCACGCGCGGCCGTAAGGCCTCGGCAGGTGTCGACTCAGGGGATTTTTTGACCAACCCATTTTTTGACCCTTACGCCTTGTTCCCGCTCGTTGTTGGAGAGTCAGACGTCGGTTTCGGCCATGTCGCGGGCGTGATAGCTGCTGCGGACGAAGGGGCCGCTGGCGACTTTTTTGAACCCCATGCTCTTGGCGATCTCGCCCAGTTCTTCGAATTCTTCCGGCGGCACGTAACGCACCACGGGCAGATATTTTTCACCCGGCTGCAAGTATTGACCGAGGGTCAGGAAGTCGACGTCGTACTCGCGCAGGTCGGCCAGGGCGTCCAACAGTTCGCCGCGTTCTTCACCGAGTCCGAGCATCAAGCCGCTCTTGGTTTTGACATCGGCGTCGTATTCTTTGACCTTTCGCATCATGCCCAGCGTCCAGCGGTAATCACTCTTGGGGCCACGCACGCGGCGGTACAGTCGCGGAACCGTTTCCATGTTGTGGTTGAACACCGTCGGCTTGGCTTGGATGACGCGTTCCAAGGCGTCTTTGCAGGCGACGAAGTCCGGCGTCAGAACTTCGGTCGTCGCACCACATCGCTCGCGGACGGCGACGACGCAGCGATAAAAGTGGTCGGCACCTCCGTCGGGGAGGTCGTCCCGCGTGACGCTGGTGATGACGACATGTTTCAGCCCCAGTCGGGCGGCGGCTTCGGCGACGCGATCGGGTTCATCTGATTCGGGCAATTCCGGCGGACGTCCCCGGTGGACCGCGCAGAATCCACACGGTCGCGTGCAGACGTTCCCGAGGATCATGAAGGTCGCGGTTTGCTGGCTGTAGCATTCCATCCGGTTGGGGCATTTGGCGTTGTCGCAAACCGTTTCCAGCTTCAACTCCTCCAACAGCCCCTCGGTCATATGGTTCGCGTTGCTCTTGGGGATGGGACGCTTGAGCCAGCGGGGCAATCGGCCGCTGCCGCTGAGAGCGGTTCCGGCGGGAATTTCAGGATCTGCGACGACGGGTAATCGAAAGGCCATGGACGGACAGGGGGAGAGACGCGTGGACGAAGTGAACCCTTTCGGGGCTCGTATTGTAGTGAGTCTGTCTGAAGGGCAATGGCTATCGTCTCGAGTCCGGATACAATCCCCCCACCATGGCCAAGAAAAAATCAAAAAAGAAAGGCGCAGCGGCAAACAAGAAATCCGACTCGGGCTTCACGATGGTCTCGGAAAACCGCAAAGCCCGCCATCGTTACGAGATTTTGGACTCGCTCGAGTGCGGATTGATGCTGATGGGCAGCGAAGTCAAATCGATGCGGGAGGGCAAATTGTCGCTCGACGAAGCCCACATCCGTGTCAAGGATCGCGAACTGTGGCTGATCGGCGCAGACATCGCCCATTACAACAACGCCGGGATGTGGAACCACGACCCGCGCCGCCCCCGGAAATTGCTGATCCACGCCCGCGAGTTCGACAAGTTCGCCGGACGGGCCCACGAGCGGGGGCTGACGCTGATCCCGTTGCGCGTTTATTTCAACGATCGGGGCTTGGCCAAATGTGTGATGGGGCTGGTCAAGGGCAAGAAACTTCACGACAAACGAGAGACACTCAAAAAACGAGACTCCGACCGAGGGTTGCAGCGAGCGATGCGCGGACGGGGCTAACCGTGGGGTACGCTTCCAGCTTGCCTTTGCAGCACTCGGTTGGACAGGCTGGAAGCCTCTCCCACCGCGACAGGCTGGAAGCCTGTGTAGGGTGGCAAGCTGGAAGCGTACCCCACTTAAAAGCCGGAAGGTTACACCACTTGATCCTCATGACACCGATCCGACTGTGACTGAACAAACCGCATCCAACACATCCGATGTGCTGAAGATCACCGATGTGATCAAGACGTTTGACCAGCCCGGTGGTGGCAAGCTGACGGTGCTGGACATCCCCGAGCTGACGATTCGTGCCGGCGAGCAACTGGCGCTGATCGGACAGAGCGGCGGCGGCAAGACCACGCTGTTGCATCTCATCGCCGGATTGCTGACGCCCGACTCGGGCAGCATTCGCGTCGCCGGCATCGAGTTGACCAAGCTGTCCGAACAGGGACGTGATCGATGTCGCGCCGCGACCGTCGGCTATGTCTTCCAGACCTTCAATCTGTTGCCCGCCTTCTCCGCGATCGAAAACATCCAGTTGGGAATGGCGTTCGGCAACCGGGCGATCGACACCCATCGCGCCTACGATCTGCTGGACAAAGTCGGCTTGGCCGATCGGGCGACCTACCGTCCGAATCAACTCTCCGTCGGCCAGCAACAGCGGGTGGCGATCGCACGGGCGTTGGCCGGAAAACCGAAGTTGCTGTTGGCCGACGAACCGACCGCCAACGTCGATCCGGCCAGCAGCGATACGGTGTTGGATTTGATCATCGGTTCCTGCCGTGATGAGAACATCGCGTTGATGATGGTCACGCACTCGATGGAGGTGACCAAGCGGTTTGAACGAGTGGAACACCTCGACAAGCTCAACCGTATTTTTGAAACGATCTAAGTGCTGCCGCTGAATGATCCACCTCCATCGCTCAGCGGATCCAACCAAATCACACTCTGCCATCCCCCATAGAACTTGACCATGTGGCTGCTCCGAATTGCTTGGCGAAACTTCTGCTATCGATCGCTTTCAAGTGTCTTGACGACGATCTCGTTGGCCCTCGGGGTGGCGCTGGTGGTGATGGTGCTGGCGGTGTTTGGGATCGTGACCGAAGCGTTTTCGCGTAACGCACAAGTCGGATACAACCTGGTCGTCGGTCCCAAAGGCAGTGCGCTGCAGCTGACGCTCAACAGCGTTTATTACCTGAGCCAGCCGATCGAGAACCTGCCGTACACTGAATACATGGAGTACTTCGACGCCGAGACGCGGGCCGAAATGGTTCGCAAGTACGGTGGCGACCCGGCGCTCGGTGAGCGTGACGGCGTCTATGTGCCGATGATCGGTGGCGGTTATGCCATCCCGTTGGCGCTGGGCGATTACCTGGGCGATTTTCGTGTCGTCGGGACCACGCCGGACTTCTTCGAAAAACTGCGGCACGGGCCGACGCTGGAAGAGCCCTTTGAGATGCGCGAGGGCCGCGCGCTGGTGTCCCACTCCGAGGAGTACGGGTACTTCGAAGCCGTGCTCGGATCACGCGTCGCCGGGCAGCTGAACTTGTCCGTCGGCGATCAGTTCAGTTCGACGCACGGCGATCCCGAAGGCAAGGGGCACGGCAAAAAGTTCACGGTCGTCGGAGTGTTGGCGCCGACCGGCACGCCCAACGACCGCGCCGCGTTTGTCAACATGGAAGGGTTTTATCTGCAAGAAAACCACGCCAAGCCCCTGACCGGGGAGGAAACGATCGTCCCGCCCAGCGAAGCGCCCGAGGACCCCGACGGGTTCATGCCGTTGTCGATTCCGGAACGTGAAGTCACTTCGATTCTGGTCCGCACCGGGATGCCGATGATGGGCGTGGTGCTGGAGAACCAAGTCAACGAGAGTCTGCGGAGTCAGGCGGCCGCACCGGTCGGTGAAATCGCCAAGCTGATGAATGCCATCATCGGACCCCTGCTGACGGCGCTGTTGGTGATCACCCTGATCACCTGTGTGGTGGCGGCGGTCGGCGTGCTGGTGGCGATCTACAACTCGATGAACGATCGCCGCCGCGACATCGCGGTGATGCGGGCCTTGGGGGCACGTCGCGGGACGGTGACCGGGGTGATTTTGTTGGAGAGTTTTTTGGTCGCGGTGATCGGCGCGACGACCGGATGGTTTCTGGCACATGCCTCGATCTGGGCGTTCAGCGGCCTGATCGAGGACCGGACGGGGGTCCAAGTCGGGATACTAACGACCAGCGCCTATGAGTGGTACATTTTCCCGCTCGTTCTGATTCTGGCCGCGCTGGCGGGGATCCTGCCCGCGGCGAGTGCCTATCGGACCGACGTCGGTACGAATCTTGCCGCGTAGCGGCGGCGCAGCAATTAGCATGCGTGGCCGAGTCGATCGCCGCCGGCCGGACAGATCGGCCGTGCGACGACAGTCTGACCATCCTCCCCTAAAAACTCCATGAATCAGCCAGAGCCGAACGAAACGTCCGGCGACGATCGACTCGCTTCCGACCCCGCCACCACCCCGCCCACTTCACCCCCGCCGCACGACGGCGGATCGGTCGACCCGCCCAAACGGCGCCAGCCCGGGATGCTGTTCATCTGGGTGACGTTGTTCATCGACATCTTGGGAATCGGAATCGTGATCCCGGTGCTGCCCGCGCTGGTCCAGGAACTGTCGGGATTGGATGAGTCCGGCGCGTCGCTGTATTACGGACTGATCGTGGCCTCCTACGCGACGATGCAGTTTTTCTTCGCGCCGATCTTGGGCGGGCTTTCGGATCGATTCGGACGGCGGCCGATTCTGTTGGTGGCGCTGTTCGGCCTGGGCGTCGACTTCATGATTCAAGGCTTCGCCAACAGTTTGTGGTTGTTGTTTCTGGCCCGATTGATCTCGGGCGTCTTCGGCGCCAGCTTCACCGTCGGCAACGCCTACATCGCCGACATCTCCAACGATGACACGCGGGCCCGCAACTTCGGGCTCGTCGGTGCGGCGTTCGGACTGGGGTTCACGTTCGGTCCGCCGCTTGGCGGTGTGCTCGGTGACGCGATCGACATCCGCGTTCCCTTCTTTGTCACCGCGGGCCTGGCGTTGGTGAATTGGCTGTACGGCTACTTCATCTTGCCGGAGTCGTTGCCGCCGGAGAAACGCAGGGCGTTTTCACTCAAGAACGCACGGCCGCTCGGTGCCGTCGGAACGCTGCGACGCTATCCCCTGGTCGCCGCGCTTGCGGTTGTGTTTTTACTCAAGGCGTTTGCCCAACGCGGGTTGGAAAATGTGTTCGTCCTGTTCTCCGAATTTCGCTTCGACTGGACCGCGATGACGGTCGGTTTGTTCTTGGGCTGGGTGGGGATTCTGGCGATCATCGTGCAGGGCGGGTTGGTGCGTCCGATCGTCAAACGATTCGGCGAACGCAACGTGTTGTTGATCGCGACGGTGATCTCCGCAGTGTCGTTCTTGGGCTACGCCTTTGCCACCGCCGCTTGGATGTTGCCGGTGATCGCGGCGGTCGGTGCACTGGGTGGATTGGCCGGGCCGACCATTCAAAGCTTGATCACCAAGACGGTCGATGAAACCGAACAGGGTGAAGTGCAAGGGGCGCTGACGTCGCTGCAAGGACTGACCAGCATCGCCGCTCCGATCGTGTTCACCAGCGGGCTGTTCGGTTACTTCACCAGCGACATCGCCCCGTTCCAGTTTGCCGGTGCCCCATTCTTGTTGGGCGGCATTTTGATTTTTGTCGCCTTCCTCTTAGCGATCGCCGTGTTCCGAAAGTATCCCGAAACCGCGAACCGAGACACGCCGGAGGAGGTGCCGGTGCCGATCGAGCATTAGAGGGAACTGGAAAAGACGACCGCCTGAGACGCTTCTCGCAAACGGAGGGCCTGGGGTCCAGCTAAGTTAAGATCAATGAGCAGGCCGCTCGCGTTGGCGCGAACCGGCTGATGTCAAACGATGATCAGCCGTTTGGCGCGAGCCTACGGGCCCCAAACCGTTGCCGGTTCGTTTCGTTTGCATTTTTACACTCGTCGATTCGTTTGAGTCCGCAGCTCGGAGTTTATTGGGTGATGCCAACAGAGTCACTTCCCGCCGCCACATCGACGAAAATTGAAATCGGGGTCGTAGCCGCCGGTCCGTTTGACGAGATCGACCGTGAAGCGATGCAGCAGGCCGTCTTGATGACCCAGGAGGAATTGAAGCAACGGTTCCCCGCGTTTCTGTTTCAATTCTTCAGCGTGCGGCGACCCGAACTGTCCGCCGGAAGCCGGGTCGAGCCGAGTGTCTTGCTGCAACAAGCCACCGAAGACCGCGATGCAAAGCACTGGGATTTTGTGTTCGTGATCACGGCGTCCGAGTTGATCGGTATTTATTCCTCGTTCTGCTTTGCCGCGCTCAGCCGACCGCTTGATGCGGCCGTGATTTCGGTGTCGCTGGTTGATCCACAAGCGGCCGGCGTGGACCTTTCGGCGCAGGCACGGATCGACCAGATCGCCTTGCGTGTGTCCCGCTTGATGCAGCACTCTCTGGCGCACCTGCTCGGTTTGCCGCGTGACGACCGGCCGGATCACCTGCTCTATCATCCCGCCACGGCGAAGGACCTGGATGTGATGGGCTTGGTGGATGACGACCAGACGGCGCGTCAGGCGGAGGCGTTGGCGGAAGTTGCCGATCAACGTTTGGAAGAAGGTTCTGGGCGAGCGATGAGCAATTCGATGTTTGCCATACGTGCGACCTGGATCAACCGCCGCGAAATCGCCCAAGCGATCTGGGCCGCGCGAGCCTGGCAGTTCCCCCGCCGACTGAGCCGACTCACCTTGGCCTCGGTCTCGACGGTCGCCGTGCTGCTGATGACCGCCGAGGCGTGGGATTTGGCGCTCTCACAATCGTGGGCTCGCGTTCACGGCCTCGGTGTGTTTGCGTTACTCGCGACCACCGTGTACGTGATCACGCGGCAACAATTATTGCTTCGTCGCAGCCAGACCAGGACCGAGCAATCGGTCGTCACCGCCGCATCCGCGTTCGGGATCGTGTTGATGGGGATGGCGGTCACCTGGCTCGCGCTGTTCTTGCTCGGGGCGATCGTCGGTCTGTTTTTGTTCGACACACCCTTGATCGCCAGCTGGGCGGCTTCGTCGCAGTTGGCCGGCAGCGACGTGACGTTTGCCGACTACGTGCAAATGGCCGTGTTCAGTGGCTCGGTCGGGTTGCTGATCGGCGCGCTCGGGGCAAGCTTCGAGTCACAAAACTACTTTCGTCATGTGATCTTCGTGGACGAAGAGATTTAGGATTTCGTTGCTATCGCAACGGATTTCGCAAGCTGGAAGCTTACGCCACTTGGTATCAGGAGCTGACGCCGAGGGTGAGCCAGCCGTCGCGGGCGTCGAAGCTGCGGGGCCGGAAATTCAGACCCTGAAGCGCCGGGACTTGGACGTCGGCCGGGATGATCCAGGGCCGGTCCATCAAGGTTTCCGGGAACGCTTTGGCGAATCCTTTCTTGATCGATCCCCGCAAACCGGCTTGCCCGACACTCAAGCGTTTCGTGCCGGGGAAGTTGATTTCGGTTTCGCCGACGCGTTGCAACACCACTTCACCCGACTCGGTGGTGGTCGGTTCATAGACCGCAACGATTTCCAGCAATCGTTTCAGCTCGCGAGAACCTTGCGCGAAGCGTGTCCCCTGGATGCCGATCCGCAGTTTTCCGTCGCGTGCTTCAAAGATGATTGGCCGGCTGTCGTGAAAGTCGATCTCGAATTCGGGTTCTTCTTCTTCGTCTTCCGCGGCGGCCTGGATTTCAGCGCCGCGTTTTGTTTTGCTGGCCAGTTGTTGCAATTCGCTTCGCGTCATCGTGCGGCCGGCCAGCAGCGCGCCGACGGTGTTGTCGATCAGGGATTCATGGATTTGGACCGTCGCGTCGTTGGTCTCGGTGATCGCCGGCGGCGGCGTCGGTGCGGCGAGCTGGTTGTTCTTGCGGATCGTCGCGAACAGATAGATCGAATGTTCGGTCGAGCCGATGGTGCGAGTCGGTTCGGCCAAGTCCAAGCGTTGCAGGTACGCTTCCATCTCGGCGGCCAGATTGCGAGTCGGCTGGGGGATGGCCGAGTCGGTTTCTTTCGTGAATTCTTCGGTCATCCGCGAGATGAATTTGCGATGAGCGATTCGATCGGCGAGCGGCTTTTGCTGGGCGGCTTTTTTCTGCGCGATGCGTCGGACCAATCGCAGCGGATGCTCGATCGAAGTGATGCGGTTGTTGATCGATCCCGAGACGACGACCGGTTCGAACTGGATGCCCGATTCACGGATCTGCAGCAGTCGCGATGCGTACACTTGTCCATAGCCGGACGTCCGCAACCGAACCGGGCCGTTGTATCCCCGGTTGGCCGTGGTGACGGTTCCGTTGAGCGCGATCTGCAGGCGAATGCTGCCGACCGAGGGCAAGAGCGAGGTGGTCACGTCGCCGGTTAAAAACGCGTTGCCGACGATTCGCGTGCCGAGAATGCATTCGCGCACCGCCGAGGATTGGTCGACTCGGCGATTGGCGGCCCGCTGGATCAAGGATTCGTCGATCGTCAGATGAAGATTGGTCGACGAGAACAGGTTTTGTGTGCGATCGACCAGGGCGACCGATTGATCGGTCCGCTCGAGCAGTTCCAGCAGCAACCGCAACGTCGCGATCTGGTCCGGCGACGGGTTTCCGCTGATCTCGGTCCACTGGTCGGCGGTGCGGCTGAGCAGTTGTGCCAGCAAGGCGGTCGTTCTCTCTTTGCGGCGAAACCGCAGCGCGTCGCTGAATCGCTGGGCGGTGCTGCGCAGGCGTCGGACCGCGGGAACCTCAAGTCCCGGATGGATTCCGGTGGCCTTCTGTGAGATGCGGATGGCTTTGCCGGCCATTTCGACATCGCTGGCTTCGGACTGCAGCGCCTGCAGGGCCGGTTCGATTTCCAGGTAGTCGATCCAGGCCTGGGCGTTGGCGCCGGTTGCGGTTTTGGCCAGGTGGGCCCGCAGCTGATCAATCGCCGCTTGGAATTCGGCGGCGCTGGAATCCGGGCTGGCGATTCGGCTCGGATCGAGTCGATCGGCCGACTGCCGAGCCGCTTCGGCAATCTGTTCGGAGAGCGATTGAGCAGGCGAGGCGTTCAGCAGCGCGACGACCCAGAGGCCGAGCGAAGCAAGGACGCGAAGGCTTGGTCGTGTCATGATACATCCAAGTTGACGGTGGACCGGCGGTCGGGAAGTGCGATACAGATGCGAAGATAGTGAAAGGGCGAAGGATTTGCAGGTGGAGTTAGGCGAGTTGGGAAAAAAAACACCCTCGGATCGCCGGCAAGTTGCCTTACAGCGGTCCCAGTGCCCCGGCCAGGACGGCAATCGGTCCCTGCTGGTAGTCCGGCGACGGGGTTTGGGCGTCCATTTCGTACACCGAAACGAGCAATGTCCGTTGACCTAAGGCGCATTTGCCGATGTGGACCCGCAGTGGCCAAGCGGAGCTTTTGCGTGGTGAGGCCCAGTCAATCGTGGCGTTGTCGTAAAGGATCGTTTGCACCTGCAGCTGAAAATCGTCGCTCGCCCCGACCCGCAACACCGCCGGTTCGGTCGCGTTTTCGTCGCCCAGGTCGAGGTGCACCGAGGGTGGGAAATCCGCTGCGGTGGGCGGCCAGGTCGACGTGGCGGGGTCAAAGGTTTTGATCTGCCCCAGGATCGACGCCTTGCGATTGATAAACGAAATCGTCGACGGGCCCTGTCCGTCATCGGGATGGTCCAACAGGAAAAACAAAAACCCTTCGGCCGCTTCGATCCGCAGCCCCAATTCTTGGGATTCCACCGTCTTGTCGTGGATCGGCATGATGTCGGGCGTCGTCCAGGACCCGAAGGCGTCGCTCTGCCGTTGCCCGTCGCGACCGCCCGGCCGACCGCCGGTGGCGCCGAACCAGGCGACACCCATGACGACGACCATCACCACCAGCATGCCGCGGGTGGCTTCAAGAGGAATCTGCTGATCGCGTTGCGAAGCCATGGCTGAAACGACGTTTGTCCCGAAAAATAATCAACACGAACCGACGGCGAACCCTCGCGCCAGACGGCACGCTCCCGCAGCCGAGGCCGACGGTGCCAACGCTGTCCCTGCTGCGCTGTTCTTGGTGCGCTGTCCAGAATCAAGTGGACGAAGACCTTGAAGATGGAGCACTAGAAGAGTGTAGTCGCGATCGGTTGATGCAAGAAATGGGCGTTCAGCCAGGGTTTGTACCGCGTGACCAACAAGCAGCGAGACACGAGCGCTTCTTTGGCATCCTCGATCGGCCAAACCTGGACTTCGGTCGGTTCGAATTTGTTCCATCCGTCACTGACGCGAATCTGTTTCAGTCGCGCCGCGATATCGGTCGTTTGGCCGAGGTACAAGATGGATTCGGGGTCGGAGATCGCGTACACGCCGGCGACCGGTTCGTCGCCACAGCCGTCCAGATAGGCATCGATGGATTCAGCGGCGGGGGCGTCTTGCTTGGCAAACTCCTCGGCACGTTTCTTGGCCGCACGGGTGATTTTGCTGTTGGTCGCGATGCGCCGGAAGTGCCAGATCGCCTCGCGGGCCGCGATTTCCGAATGGCCGTCGCCGAACGCTTGGGCAATTTGATCGAACTCCGCGGCCGCATCGGGTGTGCAAAGGATCTGTTCCAAGTCCATTGCGTAGTCGACCGAAAGCATTTGAAACGCGATCTCGGCGGCGTCGCAGCACGGCAGGATCGTCTTCAGCGAAACCTTTTTGTGTTTGCCTTCACCGACCAGCCGTTCCTCGCGCGAAAGCTGCAACAGGAACTCGTTCCAGGTGCGCGCGTCGCCGAGCAGTTTGGCGTCTTTGCAGTAGCGAACGAACAGTGCGTTGCGGATCGGATCGAACAGCAGTTCCTCGGCGCTATGGTTTTTCGAAACGTCCGCAAACGCGGCTTGGATGACGCGTTCGTTTTGTTCGTCCAGTGGAATCACCGGGCGTCCGTTGCGAAATTCCGTGCGTTGTTTCCCCTTGGACGTCGTCGGTGCACTCTTGATCGGATCGGCCGGGCCGTCCAGCGGATCGCCGGCGCTGCATACCGATAATCGTTCGTTGATCCGCGCGGCGTAGTCTTCGGAGAGTTCGATCCCCATGAACCGACGTCCCAGTTTCTTGGCGACCACCAGCGTCGTGCCGCTGCCGCCGAAGGGGTCCAGCACGAGGTCGCCGGGGTTGCTGGAGACGCGGATGATTCGGCCGAGCAACTGCTCGGGCATTTGGCACCCATGAAAGCCTTCGCGCTCTTTGAAGGTCCCGGCGACGCGGGCAAAGTACCAGGTGTCGTGCGAGGGACTGAAACCCAACTGGGGAGCATCTTGGGGACGCAAGATCCAGGTGTTGTCTGGCAGTCGTCCCCGGGTGTTGGCCCGCGCGTCGGCATAGACCAGTTGCCGCGCCGAAGGAACTCGCACCGTCGGGTTGTCGCCGTTGAAGGTGAACTGTTCGGGGTCTTTGACGAAGTGAAACAAATGGGTGTGCGAGCGACTGAATCCGCGGACGCAATTCACACCGAAGGTGTAGTACCAGATGATCCAGGAGCGGCAGGAGAACCCGATGTCCTGGGACAGCAACTTCAGCTCCGCGGCGTATTCGTCACCGATCGCCAACCAGAACGAGCCGTCCGGTTTGAGTGCCTGGTGAACACCGCTGATCCAGTCACGGCAAAAGTCCAAGTAATCGGTGTGAGACTGCTGGTCGTCGTAGACGTCGTAGGAGTAACCGATGTTGAACGGCGGATCGGCAAAGACAAGATCGATCGTGCCCTGCTGGATCTGGGCCAGTTTTTCGATGCAGTCGCCTTGGTGGATTTGATTGGCAGAGAGCGTTGCGGTGGTCGTCTCGGGCATGGGTTTCCAAGGATGGTGGCAATCGGTCGCGGACGGCAGCACGCCAAGTCTACGATTTTAAAGCCCCTCGCGCCAGTAGCGCAAGCCTCCAAGTGGCGTAAGCTTCCAGCTTGCGTCCACGCAAGCTTCAGCTTGCGACCCCATCAGCTAACGCGGTGAAGTATTTCTTAGCGGTAGGGCGCGAGCCCTCCGGTGTTTCGGCAACGATGAGGAACCGGAGGGATTGCGCCCTGCCGCTAACACCTCGTAAAACGCAGGGAATCAATGCTTCACAGCGACCCCATCAGCACCCAGCGTTCGTCCGCAAGTCGGCGGGGAGTCGCAAGCTGGAAGCTTACGTCACGTCAGATTCGGCAGACGTAGTGGCCGCTTTGGCGGCGGATCAGATGGCGGATTTCCAG
>NZ_JBFHKV010000066.1:0-15083 GCF_041595215.1 Stieleria sp.
ACCATCGAAGCCGCGTTGTCAAACTTCAACGTGCCATCAACCGAGATCTGTTTATCTTCTTTCAACAACACCGAGACACCCTGATTGACCGACAGCGTCGCGTTGGATTGGATCTCGAATCCGCTCGGGAACACGTAGCGAAGATCAACCGTCGTCGCCGTGCCGATCAGATTTAGGTCCAGCGTTTCCCCGGTCGGCAGTGAGCCGGCCAGGATGTTGATGTCTTCAAAACGCAGGTTGTCCGCAAGTCGTGAGGCATCTTGCAGGTGTTGATAGGGCACCGAAATCGTCTGATTGAACTCATTGCTTTGGACCCAGGTCGTGGAGGCATCGGCAATCAGACTGCCGTCATCGAACACAACCGTATCCCAGTCGAAACGGGAATCGGTCGCCATGAATTTCCCGCCCGCCACGACCGCGATGCGTGTTCGGTCCAACGCGTTGCTGATCGTGCGACGCGTGAAGTCGGTGTCGTCGATGTCCAGCGTCCCTGTCCCGCTGACGACGATTCCGGAATCCTGTCCACCACTTCCATCGGTGATCTCGACGCCGGCCGAATGGTCGAATTTCAACATTCCATCGACGGTGACGTTGATGTTCTCAGAAATCCTGACCGGGACGTTTGCTCCGACCTCAACGATCACCCCCGACGCGATCTGAGTGTCGGCGACGAACTCCACCGGATCGGACGGGTCGGTGAACGTCAGGTTGCTGGTGATCAGCCCTGAAACTGCGGCCAGCACTCGGCGATTTTCCAGTCGTTCCAAGCGGGGACGCAGGGTCGGGCGACGCAGTCGTTTCGAAAGTGCAGTGCGTTGACGCGTTGACCGGTGTGCATTTCGACGTCTCATGTCATGTTTCCCCGATGCGTGTGCAGATCAAAAAATGTCCCAGTGTTGGCTGCTCGCAAGTGAAATCGCACCAACACACCGACGGCGTCCTCGTCGCCCTCGCGACGTCGGGCCGGCAATCCGTTGATCGATTCCCAGGGGAGCATGGCGAGACCCCCAGGTAGCGTCCGCCAGGCAAGAGCTTATGCTGGTCAGGGGGTGGTGTCTATGCTCTTGCGAGGGGATGTTCGATGGGATTGATTGAAGAAATGCCAGGGCTGAGCGGATCAATCAGTCTGGCGTCCGAGGCGTCGAACTTGTTCAATGCAGCCTGCCCCGCCTTGGGGTGCAGGTGCACACCCCTCGGGCAGACTGGCAATTGGCACTGCGTTTGCTCTTCTGAGAAACTGCGATGGAGATAGAGAGAGAAGGAGAACGAGCAGAAGTGCCCGTTCGACAAAAAGTCGTCGATCCATCGATCGGCGTTCCCCGCCGACCACGTTCAGCATGCCCATGAATTTGAAAACAAACTCGACGGTCACGACACTCGCCACCGACTTGGATGGAACGTTCATCCCAGTTCATGAAACTCCAGAGCAACACGCGGCGGTCAAGCATCTGGGCAGTCTGGTTGAAGAACATTCCCTGCAGCTGATCTTTGTCACCGGACGCTCGTTCGAGCTGACGTTCGAAGCGATCACGCAATTCGACTTGCCGCATCCGGCTTCGATCCTGTGCGACGTCGGGTCCACTATCTGGCATCGCGGCGAGGATGGCAGTTACGAGCAGGACCGCGATTACGAACAGGCCTTGCTGGATCGGATGGGACGTTGGACCAATGCGAGCATCCAATCCGCGCTCTGCAAGCGTGTCGAATGGTTGACGCCACAAGATCCGCGTCAACAGACGCCGCTGAAGTGCAGTTTCGACTTTCCGCACCGGGCCGTTTCGGCGGTCCGCGAGTCGGTCGCGATGTGGATCGTCGAGTTCGATTGCCCGCTCGCATTCACCATCAGCCGCGATCCGGAAACCGGTGACGGTTTGTTGGACATCCTTCCGATCAACGTCAACAAGGGTTCGGCAATCCATTGGTGGGCAACCCGTCGTTCGATCGATCCCGCATCGATCGTGTTCGCCGGGGACTCCGGCAACGACACCGCGGCAATGACCAGCGGGGTTCGCGCCGTGCTGGTGGGGAACGCGGACGAACAATTGCGTGCCGAAACCAGGGACGCGATGCGGGATCAACAATGGCTGTACTTGGCCAACGGAATCGGTCCGGAAGGAGTCCGAGACGGATTGATGTATCACCTCGGTCGACGCGAGGAGTGATTGGTCGGCACGCGAGTCTGTTGAGCGGAGCCACTCACTTTGGCGACGAAGGCGTTCGGCCGATTCGGCTAAACCGAATACCGCTAAATCGACATTGATGGGCGCCGCTCGCGCTGGCGCGAACCGGCTGATGTCAATTGGCGATCAGCCGTTTGGCGCCAGCCTACGGGCACTGCCCTGATCAAAACCTAGTGGAGTTAGCGGTGTTGGGCTAAATCCTCTTGAGCCACAGCAGTTCGTACGGCTGCAGCAGCACGGGTTCGGCGGTCCCGTACTCGACATCGTTGAGCAGATTTTTAAAGAAACGACCGAGTCCGGCGGTCCGCAATCGATTTGCGTCCAAGACCTGGGCGTGTTCGGTGAAGTTCGCCACCACGACGACGTTGGACGCTTCGTTGGAGCGGACGTAACCGAGCAAGTGATGGTTGCCGGTCGGAAACAGTTTCATTTCCTGGCCGGCGAAGGCCAGCGTGCGTTTTCGGATCGCGATCATCGATTGCAGCGAACGGAAGATGCGTCGGCGAATCGAGTCGCGTCCGGATTCGTCATCCAACTCCTCCAAGTACTCCCACTTCATCCGCGGCCGGTGAATCCAGCGGGAATCGCCGGCCTTGGCGGGGTCGGTGGTGAAGGAGTAGTCGTTCAACATGCCCCACTCTTCGCCCATGTACAACAAGGGGATTCCGCCGATGCTGAGTGTGACGCCGTGCAGCAGCATCATCCGTCGTATCGCAAGTTCCTTGCCTTCTTCGTCTTCTTGCTCGATCGCCCGTTCCAGGCCGGCCAGTGACGCCATGGTTCCCGAGATCCGCATGTCGCCGGTCTCGTGATTGTGCTGGAACGGAACACCCCTGGCGAAGGAACCTTCGAACTGGCCTGAATAGAACGCATTGAGGAAGTTGCGATGGTCGTAGGCGTTGATTCCGATCGACGCCGCGTCGTCATCATCGAACGTCCAGCCGATGTCATCGTGGCAGCGCAAGTAATTGACCCACGACGTGCCATCGGGCAACGAAAAACGTCGCGAGAGTGTTCGCACCAACAAATCGGTTCGCCGGGTCGCCAGGGATTCCCACAGCAGAGCCATCAACGTCGGGTTGTAGGAGACCTGGCATTCATTCTTGTCGATGTACTTGACGACTTCATCGGGGTGCACGATCGCTTCGGATTTAAACACCAGCGCCGGCGCGGCCAAACGCACCAACCGATTGAACGCGCGGATGACCAAGTGTGCTTGGGGCAGATTTTCGCAACTGGTGCCCATCTGTTTCCAGATAAAGGCCACCGCGTCGAGACGCAGGAAGTCGACGCCCAGGTTGGCGATAAACAGCATCTCATCGAGCATCGCTCGAAACACGGCGGGATTGCTGTAGTTCAGATCCCACTGAAAGCTGTTGAACGTGGTCCAGACCCAGCGTCCCATGCCGTCGTGCCAGGTAAAGTTACCGCGGCGAACGGTGGGAAAGATCTCGCGCAGGTTGCGTTCGTATTGCTCCGGCACCGATCGATCAGCGAAGGTGTAATAGAACTCCTGGTATTCCCGTTGTCCGGCCTGGGCTCGCTGGGCCCATTCGTGATCGTCCGACGTGTGGTTGAACACGAAATCCAGCACCAGACTGATGCCGGCTTCACGAAGGTCATCGGCCAGCAGCTTCAAATCTTCCACCGTTCCCAGGCTGGGCGCGATCGTTCGATAATTGCTGATCGCATAGCCGCCGTCGTTGTTTCCCGGACGGACCGCAAACAACGGCATCAGGTGCAAGTAGGTCAGCCCCAGGTCCTTGAAGTACCCGACGTGCTCGCGCAACCGGCTCAGATTGTCGCTGAACAGGTCGACGTAGAGGGCGCCGCCGACCACGTTTTCGGACTGGAACCAATCCGGCTCGATCACCCGATGGCGGTCGATTTCACACAGGTCCTCGCTGCGCTGGGCGAATGCCAGCGCGCAGGTCAACAGCACCTGTTCGAGATGATAAAAGAAATCGTAGCGTCCGCTGTAGAGTTCATGCAGCTGCGCGAACAACGGTCGCCAATGCTCTCGCAATCGCGTCTCGAAGATCTTTTGTCGCTCATCCGATGTCGAATACTGTTCCCAAACCTGCTCCAACCGCGGCTTGAGCCGTTGCAGTGATAGATCGGCCTGAAATGACAGCTCATCAAGCTCTGCCTGGGTGTCCGTACCGTAGTCAATCAATCCGATCATTGGGAATTACGATTTTGTCCAAAAAGTTGTAGTACTCGATGCCTTCCAGAATTCCGCCCGCGTGCGGCGTGTTTGCGAAATAGATGCGCGGTCGATTCTTCAGTCGATCCAGTTCGCGGCTGTGATTGGCGACCACGACGCCCAAGGTTCGCCCCAGCAACATGCCGGCATCGTTGCCCGAATCACCGGCGACCAGGACATGATCCGGCTGAAAGCCCCATTTCCAGAGCACATGCCGCATCGACAGGTCACTGCCACCCCGGACCGGGATTACATCTAAAAACATTCCGAGGGACAACACCACCTTAGCCCTCAGTCCGGCTTCTCGCAGTTTCTTTTTGACGTTTGTGACCGTGATTTTACTCGGGTCCATATCGAAGCTGACCTTGAATTCGGATTGTCGGTCTTCCGACTGCGGGGTCAACCCTTCCAGCTCCTCCAGACAGGCGAGGATCCCGTCCCGATCCCAGGCATAACCGATCGATTTCTGCCAGGTCCGGTCAGGGGTCATCGACTCCCCGTAGTGCAATTGAGTCCCCGCATCGGTGTCGAGCAGATCCGGTTGCGGCAACCCGAGCGACTCGATCAATTCCAACGCGCTGTCGCGTCGCCGTCCGGTCGCGATGCCGAATCCGATGTGATCGTTCTCGCGAATCAGGTCCGCAAACCGTCCCAGGGCCTCGTCGTCGCCGGTCAGCGTGTTGTCCAAATCGGTGATGATCATGCGATCAAATTGCGGCAGCCGACGTACCGGACGGTTCACCGAACTGGGGTACGTTGCCCGTTCCAGGATCTCTTTCACGTCGCGGAGATAACGCGAGGCGTGGTTGCTCCAGGCATAGTGCTTACGCGTCCCCGCGATCCCCGCCTGCGAGAATTTTTGCCAGACGTCTTCTTCGGTCAGCACCCGCAACAACGCTCGTTCGATCTCGCCGGCGTCGAGCGGATCGATCAGCAGCCCGTTTTCACAGTTGGAAATGATGTCCCGCGGTCCGCCATCGTTCGTCGCGACGATCGGCAGCCCGGTCGCGCCGGCTTCCAGCAAGGTCAGCCCGAACGGCTCGGTCAGCGCGGGGTTGATGAAGACGCCCTTGGACTGCGCCGCCATCCGGTACAGATCGGGCACGTCGGACGGGCGATGGGTCTTGGGATAGGCCACCTTGCCGTACAAGTTGTACTTGTCGATCAAATGCAAGATATTGGTGATGATCGTCTGCTGACCCTTGGGGAGCTCCCGCAAATCGTCTCGCGTTCCCAGGATCAAGACCAGGTTCGCAAACTTCTGCAGTTCCTCGCTTTCACCGTAGACCTGGACCAGCATCTCCAGATTCTTTCGCTCATCCGGGCGAGCCATCGTCAGAATCATCGGCTTGTCGCGGTCGCGTAGAAACGGCTCGAGCGCCTTGTGGATTTCCGGTTCGTGATTCGGGGCGGCCTGCGGAGAAAAATTGGACAGGTCGACGCCCGGCGGGATCACTTCCATCCTCGCCGGGACATAATGATCGTACAGCTCGTACTGTTGCTTTACTTCCTGGTTCGTACTGGTGACGACCATCGCGGCCGTCTCCAACGCCGTCTCTTCGGCCTCGATCCGCTGCGTGAACTTGTACTTCTTTTCCAACGCTTCGGGGTTCGTTTTGCCCCCCGACAACCGCTGGCGTTTGACCCGGCCGAGCGAGTGACCGGTGAAGATGTAAGGCAGATGCAGCAGCTGCGCCAGGTGCGCCCCGGCGATACCGGCGTCGGCGTAGTGGCCATGAATCACATCGGGTATCCCGTGGCGTTTGAAGTGCGCGAGTGTCTGGTCGATGAACATCTCGATGTAGGGCCACAGCGATTCTTTCTTCAAATACCGTTTCGGCCCGAAGGGGATGCGAACGATCTTGGCGCACTCACCGATCGGCTCTTCCAGAACCGCATAGTCCTCCGAGACCTTGGGGTCGATGATCTGTCGGGTTAAAAGTTGCACCTGACGGACGTTCGACCGCGCTCCCAGTTCGCGAGCGAGTTCCAAGACGTATTTCACCTGGCCACCGGTGTCGGCGTCGCAGCCGAGCTCGGGGTCGGTGCCGCGGATCAGCCCGTGCAAGCTGATCAGGCAGATGTTCAATTCGCCGGCCGCCTCAACGTTCAAACTCTCGCTGGGCGGCGCAAGCACCTGAGGAATCGTGTCATTGGGTTGGGGATGGTTTTCAGATTCGATGATCGAGCTCATTGATTCTTGGATCCGTGTCAGTGGCCGGGCAGACAGCCCGCCTGTGGTAGGTACAAACAACGCCCTAAGGAATGGCAAGTGGTATGCCAAAGAGAATCGCGGCGGGGCCAGCCGCCCTTAAGCGACGCTAAGGTGCTCAGAAAGCGGTCGAGATGGATGCCCCACCCGCCGGTTCGGGGGAATCTGATGGGACCTGGGCCTGGAATGCAAATCCGTCTTCGCGTCGATTGATTTGACTGCATTGAAGACCTCGAGATGCGAACACGCGTCGTGAATGCTCGGCTGCTTCCTTGCCTGCGGTGCGAATCCGCCAGCTCTGTGTTCCGGTCGTCGTGACGACAATTTTCGGCGTTTTAATCGTTTTCCTTTTGGTTGAGGGCACATCGAATGGACGTCGGCCGGCGCGATTCTCCACGGATGAACGATTGACGCGCCCCCTGGGGCGATCCCCTTCAGGCTGGTCGATTACCGACCAGTGTGGTCGATCGTCGTTCATTGCGGCGCAGGCTGTTCAATCGCCGACAAAGGCTCACTTCCCCAGAGCGCGTTGGGGCTCGCTCGCCGCCTGTCGACCCACCAATGACGGGCTGGAAACCTCTCTCACGGGCTTCCGCTGCGCAACTGCGTCACCGGGCGAACGGCTAGTGTGAAGTGTCGGGATCGTCTGACCGACGTGGTGGGAAATAAGCGTGCAACTGTCATTCCAACCCGGGCCGCTCACTCGGGCAAGAAAACGGCGCTGACGTTTTTCGACGTCAGTCCCGCGTCCCCGGTGATCGTCGCAAAAGGGACATCGGCGGCATCGCGACCGGTCGCAATGCGGACCAGACCGTCGACGGCGGCCAGCTCGGTGGGATCAAAAAAGTACCACTGACCGCTCAAGAACACTTCCATGAATCCATGGAAATCGGGTGGCTGCAACTGGGCGGCATAGCCGGACACGTACCGCGCCGGCACGCCGATGCCCCGGCACAGCGCGATCGCTAGGTGTGCGTAGTCGCGACAGACCCCGGTTCGTTGCAAGACAACGTCCGCCGCCGTGGTCATCACGCCGGTGCTTCCCGGCGTGTAATCGAGATGTTCGTTGACCCAATCACAGATCGCTTGGATTCGCAGCAGCCCGGGCTGAACCTGCCCAAACTCTTCAAACGCGAATCGGCCCAGCAGATCACTTTCGCAGTACCGGCTCGGGTTGAGATAGGGCAAGACCTCCATCGGCAGACTGCCCACGTTTGATTCGGGAACATTGCCCAGATCGGTCGGTTGAGAAATCGAGACGACCTCGGCTTCGTATTCGATCGTCAGTTGGCAGGGTTGCACGGACAGACGCTGCATCGTGTTCCCTTCCAAGCCGACGTCCAGCGTTTCCATCTGGATCTCCGGGTGGACCGTCAGACGCTCATTGTGCACCTCCTGCCGATCGGTGCGGGCCGCTGCGATTTTGAACAACATGTTGGTCGGCTGACGCACGTCGTATTGAAGCTGGCTTTCAACTTTGATGGTCGGCATGGCACGCTTAACTCTGAGTTTGATCTTGGTTCGGCGGATTCAACACACCCGAAGGGCCGGCAGCATCAAAGCTGGCAGAGTTGAGCAATGGATCGGCCCAGGACATCGGCAGTTGCCCAAGGATGTCTTTGAGCCCCTGTGCCCAGCTGTCTGATGTTTCGGCAAGATCCGCCTGGGTCAAACGTTGATAAACAGGAAGCCGGCTTTGCGTTGAAATCACCGCAACGTCAATCGGATAGCCGACGTCGGTGACACTGGCGCGCGTCGCATCAAAGGCCAGAAAGGCGAGCGCCAGGGCGGCACGCAAGGGAGTCTCGAACGTCAGCAGGCGATCCAAGATGGGTTTGCCGTAGTAGGTGCGTCCGATCATGAAGTACGGCGAATCGATCGCGCACTCGACCCAGTTCCCTTCCGGATAGACATAGAACAACTGGGGGCGATCATCGGCGGGCAAACAACCGCCGATGATCGCGTGCAGGTTGAACGAGTGCCCGGTGGAGGATAGGGAGGGGCCGTCTTCCTCTTTCACCCGCCGCAGTTGTTGACCGAACAGGTTGGCAAATTGATACAGCCGATCCTGCGTTTCTCCGCCCCCGCGCAGCGATTCTTCGACGTAAACCAGCGTCTTGTCGCGGACCGACCGCAGTCCACTGGTCATCGTGAACAAGGCGCTGTTGCCGTGCTGAAACGCGGCCAGCTTTTGCTTGTTGACCTGCTCGCTGCCCCGAACAATGCGGGTGTCCGCCAGGGCGATGATCCCTTCGCGGACTTGGATTCCGATACAGAACGTCATCGTTCGGTTAACACGTCGGTGGATGAATTCAATGATCGATCTTCCACTCGCGGCACAACGCCAGCGCCGCGATGATCGCCGCCTTGGGATGATCTTCCTGGTTGCCGGCCCGCTTGGCAACCACACGACCGGTTCACGCCCAGCGGCTGGACCAACTCGCCGGGGCTGGGGCGTCCGTCGAGCCCCCGCGGGCGGGCGCCTTTCGGTCACGTCTTTATTTTCTCTGTCGCGGAGGCTGCCATCGGCTAAAGTGAACGGTCGGTCAACAAACGGCCGCCGGTGAACGTTCAGCGGCGTGTGACTGCCGACTCCGCCGACCGCCGACTGAAATGGGAGCCGACTGAAATGGGAGACCGAACGATGAATCCTTCGCTGGACCGTAGACGATTTGCAATGGGCAGCGGGGCGCTGATCAGTGGATGGCTGCTCGCCGGTGATCGCCAATCCAACGCGGAGGAGCGCAGCTTGACCGAGAAGCGTCTGGTGCGGCTTGGTCTCAATGCCCTCGCGCGAGCGCCCGAAATGAACTACTTCGCCGACGGCCATCGCGGCGCGTCGATGATTTCGGCGCACCTGATGTGCGTCGACAACGGCTTCGATGATGTGGCCGCCGGCAGAATCGTCCAACTGTTCGACCTCAATTGGGCACCGTCGAAGCTGTGTGAACCGTTCCCCGACCAGGATCCCGTGCCCGACGCGGTCGAACAGGTCGGCAAGGCGCTGGCCGAAGGCGGCGGGGTGTTGCGCGAAGTCGGCCACGACGCGATCTTTGCGATGCACGCGATCAAAGCGTTTCGCATGCTGCCCGAAACCGCCACGCCCGAGCGGGTTGCCGGAATCTGCAACCTGATCAAAGCCTTCAAGCCCTGGCGCGACATCCAACCGGACGACGCCGTTGACCCGCCACCGTTCGAGGATTCGCAGGCGGCATCGCGATTTATCCTGCAAGAAGCCAGCGATGCGATCGATCGGTTCGTCGGCTATGGACAAGGGTTCGCCGGGCACATGCTAACCTTCGGTCAGTCGCTCGTTGAACTCGCCGCGATGGGAGATGTCGAATGGGCCGAGAGTTGTCGCACCGCGTTTCGAAAATACGTGACGGTCACGCGGTTGGGCCCCCAACCGGGCGACCGCAAGATCAAAGATCACCCGCTCAGCCCGCTGCGTCCCCGAGACGCGGAATACTGGCAAAAACGAGGCGACAAAACCTTGGGCATCGGCCACGTGTTCAAGTATCCCTACGGCTACTATGACCTGCTGGCGCGAGCCAATGACCCCGAATTGGCGAGCCGCTTGGACGCCAAGGCCTACCATTTGTTTTAGTCCCGGCCCACGCCAACCTTTCGGTTCGGCCTTTGGCGTGGGCGGGGATGGCAGAATGCTACGGGGCGGCATGAGAGAATGCTACGGGGCGGCATGAGATCGGGGCGAGATTGACAACCCGTTGACGGGTTTTGCCCTTTTTCGAGGCCTTGGGGTTAGCAGAACGGCTTTCAGTGGCGACACTACACGACGCTTTGCTGTTTTCCGTTTCACGTCTCACGCCCCATCGAGCGTCCCATGTCCATCCAGTGGTTTCCCGGCCACATGCATAAAGCTCGGCTTGAAATGCAGGCGACGTTGCCGAAAGTGGACGTGGTCATCGAGATCCTCGATGCGCGGATTCCGTATTCCAGCGAGAACCCGTTGCTGGCCGAACTGCGCGGCGACAAACCCTGCTTGAAGGTGTTGGCCAAGAGCGACCTGGCCGATGAAGCGATGACGGCGACCTGGCAGGCTTACTTTGAGCAAACCGTCGGTGTGCGCAGCCATGCGGTGACCACCGACGACGTGCCGACGATTCGACGCTTGAAACCCATCGCGACCCAGATGGTGCCCCACCGCAGCGGCCGAACCGTGACCGCGATGATCGTGGGGATCCCCAACGTCGGTAAATCGACGATCATCAACTATCTGGCGGGTCGAAAGATCGCCAAGACGGGCAACACGCCCGCGGTCACCAAGCAACAACAACGCGTCAACATCGGCGACGGTGTCACGCTGCTCGACACGCCGGGAATGCTGTGGCCCAACGTGCTCAACGCCAATAGCGGTTACCGGTTGGCATTGCTCGGTTCGATCAAAGAAACGGCGATGGAGTATGCCGACATCGGTTTCTTCGCCGCGCGGTACATGCTGGCCGAATACCCCGACAAGCTGACCGAGCGTTACGAGTTGAATCCCAAGCCGACGACGGAACTGGAAGCCATCGAAGCGATCGGACGCAAACGCGGCTGTTTGGGCAAAAACAATCTTGTCGACATCGATCGCGCCTCGCGAATCCTGGTGACGGAATTTCGATCAGGCGTCTTCGGCCGATTGACGCTGGAGACGCCCAAGATCATGGAGCGTGAGAAAACGCAAACCGCGATCCTGGCCGCCGAGAAAGCGGAAAAGGATGCCGCCAAAGACGCCAAACGCAAGAAGCGATTTCGCGATCAACAGCGCGCCAAGCGAAAAGCACGCGAACGGCGTTGAGTCCCGTCGGCTCGCGCCAAACGGCGGATCTTCGTTTGCCATCCGCCGGCTTGCGGCCTGCCGCCATCAAGTGCTTCACCGCGATGTACCCGCCCCGCACGTCCGATCTCCCTCAACGAGGTCGTGAACGTGACGGTCCTGAGGGGAATCCTCCCTTTGGCGGGTTTGCAAAAGCGGCCCCTTCAATCGCGGTCTACGCTCCCCACAATGGCTAGAGACTGCCTTTGCCCCGGCGAACGATTTGATGACCCCAAGACCTTCCGACGACCGCGACGCCCCTGCCGGCCAGGGGACGGCGTTTGACTACGTGTCGCGTCGCCCTGGTGGATGGACGATCCCCGTGTTGGTGATCGCCTGGAGCGTGATGGTGGCGGCCGGCCTGGGCATCGTCTGGCGATACGAACACACCGCCGGCCCGCTGCACGTCGCACCGGATCGTTGGCCGAGCGACTCGCAAATCGAACGGTCACCGGAGCGTTGGACGCTGGTCCTGTTCGCCCATCCCAAATGCCCTTGCACTCGCGCCACTCTCGGCGAACTGGCCCGAATCATGACGCAATGCGCGGATCGGGTGCAGGCTTCGGCGTTGTTCGTCAAACCCCCGGCCTGCTCGCTGGAACCCGGTTGGGAATACTCCCAGCTCTGGCAGGCCGCCGAACAGATACCGGACCTTAGCGTGTATGCCGACCCCGGTGGCGTGGAAGCGAATCGGTTCGCCGCAGCGATCTCCGGTTTGGTCTTGCTGTACGACCCGGCCGGTCGATTGAGGTTCCGCGGCGGCATCACGGCCTCGCGCGGACACAGCGGCGACAACCTGGGGCGATCCACGATTGTCCAATTATTGAACCAAGGCTCTGGCGACGTGGACAGCACCAAGGTCTACGGTTGCGAACTCGGCACCAACCTTCAGGAGACCCATCAATCATGTCATCAACCGTAGCTGCCACGCCGGATGCGGGCGACCGCCGCCGTGCGGACGAATTATTGCGAGAGCAACAACAGCTCATTCACGTTCGTACCGACCGACTGTTCGCGGCGCTGATGGTCATCCAGTGGGTCGCCGGGATCATGGCGGCGCTGTGGATTTCGCCACGGACCTGGTCGGGCGCGATCAGCGAAACCCACGTGCATGTGTGGGCCGCGATTCTGCTGGGCGGAGTGATCACCGCCTTGCCCGTCCTGTTGGCTTGGAAACGACCGGGACGCGTCGTCACGCGACACATCATCGCGATCAGCCAAATGCTCACGTCGGCATTGTTGATTCACTTGACCGGCGGACGTATCGAAACGCACTTTCACATCTTCGGTTCACTCGCGTTCCTGGCCTGCTATCGTGACTGGCGGGTCCTGTGCACCGCGACGGTGGTCGTCGCCGCCGATCATGGGCTACGCGGTTGGTTGTGGCCCGAATCGGTCTACGGTGTGATCGGCGGAGCGCCGCTGCGTTTGATCGAACACGCCGGTTGGGTCGTTTTCGAAGACATCTTTTTGATCGTCACGATTCGACAAAGTCTGGCCGATATGTCACGCAATGCCTGTAACCAGGCGCAGTTGGAATCGACCAATTCACGCATCGAAGCCGAGGTGCATCGACGGACCGAAGAGCTCCGCGAATCGGTGGAGGAGACGGCGCGAGCGAGCCGTCAATTGGTTCACGCCAACAAGGCTCTCGAAGAGCAGAACAAAGAACTCGATCAGTTCACGTACATCGCCAGCCATGACCTCCAAGAACCCGTTCGCAAACTGGTCTCCTTCAGCCGCTTGCTGGAACAAGACATCGATGGTGACTTGAACGAAGACGCCCAACGCGACTTGCAATTCATCGTCGATGCCGCCAAACGGATGCGTAGCCTGGTGCAGGCGTTGTTGGAGCTTTCTCGCGTCGGCCGGTCGGCGATGAAACACGAGCCGGTCGATTTGGAACAATGTGTCGATGACGCCCTCGATTCATTGGAGCTGCGCATCAAGGAGACCGGCGCCGTGATCACTCGGGATGAATTCCCCACCGTCATCGGCGACCGTACCATGTTGACGCAGCTGTACCAGAACCTGGTCAGCAACGCGCTCAAGTTCACCGACGAAGTGTCTCCCACCATTCAAATCTCCGTCACGCAAAACGAGGATCACTGGGTGCTCGGCGTCCGCGACAACGGCATCGGCATGAAACCCGAATACGCCGAGCGAATCTTCCAGCCCTTTCAGCGATTGCACAACCGTGGCGAGTACGAGGGCACCGGCATCGGACTGTCGATCTGCAAGAAAACGGTGCAGCGACACGCCGGCGAGATTTGGGTGGAATCCGAACCGGGCCAAGGCGCCCATTTTCGGTTCTCCTTGCCGATCGCCGAACCGCAGATCGAACCAACGGCCCCGACCGAATCGATCGAAACCGAACCCGTTGAATTAGCGATCTGCTAATCCCGCCTCCCAATCTGCTACCCCCATCTCCTACCCCAATGGAACTCTGATGAGCGACCAACCCCAACGTCGACGACCCGCCGTGATTCTTCTGGTCGAAGATGACCCCGGTGATCAAGAGCTGACACGCCGCGCACTCAAACACGACTCGATCCATGTCGACCTCCGGATCGCCAACGACGGCGTGCAGGCGATGGAGTACTTGACGCGACAAGGCGAATTTGAAGATCCGGAATCCTCCCCCACCCCGGATCTGATTCTGCTGGACTTGAACATGCCCAAACGAAACGGACGCGAAGTGCTCGGCGACCTGAAAGAACACGAGCATCTGTCACGCATCCCCGTCGTTGTGCTGACGACCAGCGAACAGGAAGCGGACATCCTGCGCAGTTACGACCTGGGATGCAATTCCTACATCCAAAAGCCGGTCGACATCGATCAATTCACCGAGTCCGTCCGTCGGCTCGGTACGTACTGGTTTAATGTTGTCACCTTGCCGTCGGCAAGCGTCCCCGCTTGATCCCAATACCGCTGAGATTATTAGCGGCATTGCGTTTGAACCCCACTGCCAATCACTCCCCGACGCCAAGCCGATCCACATGGGCCACACCTCCCTCGACGCCGCCAAGATTCTGCTCATCGAAGACGATGAAGTCGACGCGTTGCTCTTTCAACGAGTGCTCGCCAATTGCACCGGTCGCTACGAACTGGACGTTTGTGTCACCCTGGATTCGGCGATTCAGTGGATCCTGAACCATCAATGCGATGTCGTGCTGCTCGACTTTTCGCTACCCGATTCCTTCGGGATCGAAGGGCTGCGCAAATTGCAATCTCGATTCGCCGATTTGCCGGTCGTCATGTTGACCGGGTTGGACGATCCCCAGACGTCGCTGGATGCCCGCGAAAGCGGCGCCCATGCCTATGTCGTGAAAGGACAATTCGATTCCGTCGAGTTGGACGAAACGCTGACCAGTGCGATCCACAGCGGCCGACCGCTTCATGGAGATCAATGGAGGAGTCGCTCGCGCCTGCGAGAAACGGAAGATGCCAAACGGTAGTCAGTCGATTGGGGCGAGCCATCGGGACCCACCCTAGTATTCCGCCGCACCTTGGTTTTCGGGCAGGCGGTAGTGGACGAGGCGACGAGCTGACGATTACCCACAAGTCAGCTGTCAGGTCCGAAGGCTTGCCAGCAGAGGGCGAAGTCGAGCATGCGTCGAGTGCCTCGCCAGATCACTTCGGCTCCGGGCGGACCGTCGCTCGGTC
>NZ_JBFHKV010000067.1:0-15071 GCF_041595215.1 Stieleria sp.
ACGATGATGGGGGTGTCGGAGACTTGAGGATCCCGCCGCACCTGTTCGATACAGTCATACCCGCTCATTTCGGGCATGTGCACATCGCTGATGACCAATTTGCAAGGTTCGTCGTGTTGGTCGGCTTCGCGCAGCAGTTCAAGCGCGGATTCCCCCGAGTCGGCGAGGACGGGGACCATGCCCCAATTGCCGAGCATTTCCTGCAGAATCCTTCGATTGGTCATGTTGTCATCGACGACCAGGACCTTGGAGCCGCCGACGTACACCAGTCCGGTCGTCGCGTGGGCTTCGGTGCCGTTGGGGGCCTGGCGCAGATGGACATTGAAGGTGAATTGGCTGCCTTCGCCGACTTCGCTATCGACCGAAATCGCTCCGCCCATCAAGCCGACCAGACGAGAGGAGATGGCAAGTCCCAGTCCGGTGCCGCCGAAGCGGCGTGTGACCGAGGTGTCGGCCTGTTCGAATTCTTCGAAGATCGCACCACACCGGTCTTCCGGAATCCCGACTCCGGTATCACGCACGCAGAGTTGCAATTCCAGTTCTTCGTCGGATTGCGCGACAAGCTCGACTTCGACATACACTTCGCCCTGTTCGGTGAACTTGATGGCGTTGCCGACCAGATTGACAATGATTTGTCGCAGGCGTCCGGGGTCGCCACAGAGGTAGCGAGGGATCGCAGGATCGACACGGAAGGCGAGTTCCAGGCCTTTCGCGTGAGCCTTCAGCCCCAGCGTCTTCATCGTATCGCCGAGACTTTCTCGCAGATCGAAGGTCTGCGATTCGATCTCGAGCTTGCCCGCTTCGATCTTGGAGAAGTCCAGGATGTCGTTGATGACCGCGAGTAGCGCTTCGCCTGATTCTTGGACCATCGACAGGAAGTTGCGCTGAGTTGCATCCAGACGAGTGTCCAGGACCAGGTCGGTCATGCCGATGATGGCGTTCATCGGCGTGCGGATTTCATGGCTCATGTTGGCCAGGAAATCGCTCTTGGCCCGATTGGCCTTGTCCGCCACTTCCTTGGCCTGCATCAGTTCTTTTTCGAACTTCTTTCGTTCGGTGATGTCGTGTCCGATTCCGACCACCCCGATGACGTCGCCTTCGGGACTGCGGAGCGGTACCTTGGTCGTCAACAGCCAGAGTTCTTCGCCGTGGTCTCCGTGATGGGACTCTTCACGATCCAGCAACGGTTCGCCGGTCCGCATGACGTTTTGGTCGTCCGTCACATAGTTACACGCCATTTCCGGCGGTGAGTAGTCGTAATCGGTTTTGCCGATCAGATCATCGGCGGATTCGAGTCCCAGCAACCGGACGAGTGAGGCGTTGGCGGTGATGAAACGGCCCGCTCGGTCTTTGACGTAGATCAGATCGGGGACGTTGTTGATGATCGTTTTCAGCAGGTCTCGTTCGCGAGAGAGTTCCTGTTCGGCTTTCTTTTGTTCGGAAACGTCGCGCGAGATCCCGAAGGTGCCGACGATCTCACCGTGCAGGTCTCTCAGCGGAACCTTGGTGGTGCTGCACCAGGTGTCTTCGCGATCGGTGTAGGTTTCACGTTCGATCTTGGCCAAAATGGTTTCGCCGGTCTCCATGATGCGACGTTCATCGGCGAGCGCTTCGCGGGCATGTTCGCGGCCGAAGAAGTCTGCATCGGATTTGCCGATTGCCTGGCGCGGATCATCCAGGCCGAGTTTCTTGGCGCAGCTGCGGCTGAGTCGAATGAAGCGGCTGTCGCGATCCTTGAAATACACGGCGTCGGGAACGGTATCGAGCAGGATGGAGAGCAAGAATTTTTCGTACTCGACCTGGTGCTCGGCGTTCTTTTGATCGGTGATGTCCCAAAACATCACTTGGATTCCGACCACCTCGCCGCTGACGTCGTGAACGGGGGCCTTCCAGACTTCGACGTGTTTCAGATTGCCGCCGGAATCCTGGTGGCGTTCGACGTTGTGGTGCAGTTTGCCGGTTTCGATCACGTGCCGGTCATCGGCCAAGTATTTCTTGGCGAGGTCCGCGGGGAACAGATCAAAGTCGGTCTTGCCAACGATGGCGGGGGCCGAGACGCCCATCACTTCACAGGCCAGCTCGTTGGCGTATTGCAATCGGCCGCGCAGGTCTTTGCGGAGCACGCACAGCGGAAGACTCTCGACCAACGAATGGTACACCGCTTCGGCGTCACCCAGCGATCGGCTGAGATGTCGTTGTTCAGAAATGTCGTGACTGGCACCGCAGAGCAGCGGTTCCTGAGACGCGTCAGGATCCAACAGGACCGTTTCACGGATCCAGATCGCGGGGCCTTCGGTGACCGCCAGCCGATAGTCGTATTCCGCTTGTTCGGTTTTCTCCAAATCCCTCCAGATCCCGGCGACGACGGCTCGGTCGTCCGGGTGGATCAGGTCGAGCCGGGCGTTGGGGTTGGCGAGCAGTTCATCGGCGGATTTGCGAAAGACACTCACCGAGGCCGGATCGATCCATTGAAACCGTGGCTCGTCCAAGGACGCGGTCCATCGGCACTCGCTGGACCGTTGCAACAAACGCTCCGGGATGGCAGGTAGCGTGCCCGAATCGAGTTCAGCGTTGTTTGAAGCACTTCCGATTTCTGCATTTGCCATGGCGTCAGACCAGCAATGTGGGGGACGACTCGATTTACCTCCATCATAGCCGCTTCAGCCTCAGATGGCGGGCAAATACGGACCGATCGATCGAGGTGCCCAAGAAAAGCTGGACCTGGACCGGATGATGAGTAATCATGGTGCCTCTTGCCAAAGTACCGATTCTGCAACGAAGAGCCACACAACGATGATGCGATCTTGGAGGCCCGCCGCGTGCCGGCCGATGTTTCTGTTTGTCTTGCTACTGACCGTGTCTGTCCCTGCCGGCCATGCAGAGGACAAGGAAGACAAGGCCGCATCGTCGGGTGACTCCGCCGACGCGACGGTCAAATTGGACGGCACCTTCGAAGCCATCCGGCAATTCGAAGTCACCGCGGACAATAAGCATTTGACGGAATTGGTGATCGAGCGAATCGTTCCCTCCGGGACGAACGTTACCCAAGGGCAGACGCTCGTCTGGTTCGAAACCGAACCACTCAACGACAAGATTCGCAGCGCCGAATCGGATCTCGCCATCGCCCGGCTGGATTTGAAATCCGACGAGTTTGCCCACGAGCAGTTTCTGAAACAACAAGCGCTCGACAAAGCCAAGGTGCGGCGGACCCGGGATGAGGCGCAACAGAATTACGACAACTATCAACGGGTGGACCGCGAACGGGCCATCAAGCAGGCGAAGTTCTCGCTCGAGTCGTCGCAGTTTTCGCTCGAGAGTGCCACCGAAGAGTATCGGCAACTCGAACAGATGTACAAAGAAGACGACTTGACCGAAGAGTCGGAGGAGATCGTGTTGCGACGGGCCAAGCGGGCGATGGAGTCGGCCCAATTCTCACTCGATCGCGCCCAGATTCAGCACGATCGAACCATCAAGCAGTCGATCCCCCGCGATGACGCCAATCAAGAAGAAGCCTTGGCACGCGCCGTCATCGAGTATGAAAAATCCCTCCACGCGATGGGCATCGACAAACAGAAACGCGAGCTCGAATTGGAACGCAAACGCATCAAGCTGGAACAGCAGGCAGAAAAGTTTGACGAGATGCGAGCGGAACGGAAAAAGGTCGTCCTGAAGTCAGAACTGGATGGGATCTTCGTTTACGGCAGCGTCACGCGGGCCAAGCTTCCAGCCAAACCGGTCGAACTGAAAAAGGGGACAAGTGTTAGTGGTAAACAAGTGATCGGCACGGTGCTCGACCCCGCCAAATTGCAGGTGCGTGTCGAACTGCCCGAATCGCAATTGAAAGCGATTCACGTCGGAGACCGTTGCAAGGTCGTTCCCAAAGGAATCGCCGACGCGGAACTCGATGGCGTCGTCAAGTCGATCGGGATCGTGCCGCTGACCGCCGGAAAATACGACTGCATCGTTTCCCTGCGTGGCAAAGCTTTGGCCGACGTGCTGCCGGCGATGACCTGTGAGTTGCAGTTTGCGCAGGCAAACCAAAAGGCTGCCGACGACGCAGAGAAAAAGGACAAAGCATCGAAATGAGATTCTTGTCGCGACGTTGGCTCGGTGCCGTAGCAGTCCTGATACTGTTGCAGACGGAAGGTCAAACCCAGGAGACGGTTCGGATCGGGGACGAAGTTCGACCGTTGCCGGTGGTCGAGCCGACCGAGCCGAAGGAGCTGCAGGCTGCGATTGAACGTGGCGTGCAATTCTTGATCGACGACCAGAACCCCAATGGATCCTGGGGCTCGCCGACGAAGACCAAGGGGTTGAATATCTACGCGCCCGTTCCCGGTGCGCACCACGCGTTTCGCGCCGGAACGACCTCGTTGGCACTTTCGGGTTTGCTGGAAGTCGCCCCCGATGACCCTAAAACCCAGTCGACGATCGATCGGGCCGAAGCTTGGTTGTACGAGCACCTCGGATCACTCCGCCGAGCCAGTGGTGACGCGATTTACAACGTTTGGGGCCATGCCTATTCAATCCAGGCACTCGTCCGGCTGCACGGGCGACATGCCGGCGAAACTGAGGCTCAGGAAAAGATTGTCGCACTGATTCGCGATCAATTCGACATGCTGCAACGCTACGAATCGGTGGACGGCGGCTGGGGGTACTACGATTTCCGGTACCAGTCCAATCAGCCCACCTCCAGTTCGATCAGTTTCGTCAACGGCGCCGTGCTCATCGCCCTGGCCGAAGCGAGAGAGATCGGGGTGGAGCCCCCGAAGCGAATGGTCGATCGAGCCATTGCCGCAACCAATCGTCAAAAGAAGTCGGATTTCAGTTACCTGTACGGTGAGTATCTCAAGGATCGGCCGGCACGAGAAATCAATCGCCCGGGCGGCAGTCTGGGACGGACACAGTGCTGCAACGCCGCGCTCCGGGCCTGGGGTGATGAAACGGTGACCGATGACGTGATCAAGACGTGGCTGTATCGCTTGTACGTCCGCAATGGTTGGCTGGACATCGGACGCAAACGCCCGATCCCCCACGAGTCATGGATGCAAGTGGCCGGGTATTTTTACTACTTCGGACACTACTACGGCGCTGTGTGCCTGGACCAACTGCCCGCCGAACAACGGGCGCCCTATCAAGCGATGTTGGCGAAATTGATCTTGGACCGTCAAGAAAAAAACGGGTCGTGGTGGGATTACCCGCTGTACGATTACCACCGCCCCTACGGCACCGGGTTCGCGCTGATGACGCTGCATCGGTGTAAGACGAAAGGTGGGGAGAGGGCAGAAAAATAGAGGGGGAAGTGGAGAGACAAGAAAATGGGTGACAAGAAAATGGTGTCGGAACGGATGGTGCTAGATGGCCAAACGTGTCTTAGGGGGCCTGAATCGGACAGAGTACATTTTCTTGTCACCCATTTTCTTGTCTGATCTGACCTTCGCTAGAGATTCAATTCAACAGCGCAATGCTGGGCGGCGGATTGATAACAGGCATCGACTAGCGCCATCGTGGCCAGATTGTCTTCGCCGCTGAGCGCCGGATCGACTCCGTTTTCCAACGCCACCAACAATTCGGCCATCGGTCCCAAGAACGCATCGGGGAACCAGACCTGGTCCCAGTGCGGACGTTGCCAGGTGCCCGTCGATGTCGTGCTGTACTGAAGTGTGCTGGGCGTCCGCTGGGGATACTTGGGCCAACCGATTTCGCCGAGCGCCAAGCCTTGGGTGCCTTCGACGCGATACGTAATGCCGATGGCTTCAGCGGCACCCTCGCGGACCGGTCCGGCCCAGACGTCGTCACAGATCATGCAGCGCAAGCCCGATGCGTATTCCAGGATGTACAGCCCGATCCCATCGGTATGTTTGAACTTGGTGCGTGGATCGGTACGAAAGCTGGCATAAACTCGCTGCGGATCGCCGAACCAAAAACGCATCGTGTCCAAATGGTGGATCGACAAGATTCGGCACGTGACCCAGCCCTGTCGTTCTTGCCAGGGCATCCAGTGCGGGATCGCACGGGTGTCGATCGTTGCCAGGACCGGATCACCTAAATCGCCCCGCGCGATCAGGTGGCGGCAGGCTCGCACGGATTGGTCGTAGCGCATGTTTTGGTTGACGCACAACGTCATGCCGGCGTTGCGGCACAATCGAACGATCTCTTTGGCTTGATCGAGACAAACGCCGAGCGGCTTTTGTGCCAGGATGCCGCGGATCTGTTTGTGCCGGACGACTTCGCGGACGACGTCCAGCAGGCAATCGGGAGGGACGGCGATGTCGACGACTTCGACGCGTGGGTCTTGCAGCAGTTCTTGGTAGGTTGAATACACCGATTCGATCGAATGCCGCTGGGCAACCTGTTGGGCATTTTCGATCGTTCGCGAGCAGATGGCGACCGGTCGCAAGCCGGCGGCGCGATAGGCGACCAGATGGCAATCGGCCATGATGAAACCCGCGCCGATGCAGCCGATGCCGACGTCCAGGCGGTCGGGAAGCGTGGGCAGGTAGTCGAGCGTTTCGGGGCCGGATGAATCGGGGGCGGGCGTTTCGGAGGCGGGGTGTTGCGGCATCGATGGATTACTCGTCCCGGAGCGACTTGGCGCTGGCGTCGTGGTTGGGATCCAGGAATGCCGCTTCCGCGGTGTCCGTGTCGAATCGTTTGACGCCGATCTGTTTGATCGCCGAGTCGTCCAGGCGATCGATCGGCGTGTAGCGGGGGTGGTGCGAGTCCTTGTAGGGGTCGTTGGATTTGGCGTTGTAGCAACAGATCATCGACCAGCGAGAATGGGCGGATTTATTTTGGTCGCTGCGATGCAACAGATTGGAATGGAAGAAGAGCACGTCGCCGGGCTCCATTTCGACATAGATCAATTCCATGCGTTTCAGGATTTCTGCGACCCGCTCGACGTCCGCACCGGCTTGATCGCCGGTCAATTGATGATGGATCCTGCCACAGTGATGCGAGCCTCGGATGACTTGCAAACAACCGTTCTCCCGCGTGGCCGGATCAACGGCGATGAAGGCGCTGACCAGGTTCGGTGTTAACACGCCGTTGGCGTACCAATACCCATAGTCCTGGTGCCACGCCCAGGCACCGCCGACGCGGGCATCCTTCATGATCATTTTGGAATGGTAATGATACGGTTCGTCGTCGAGCAGTTGTTCGGCGGTATCGACCATTCGATGACAGCGGGCGAAGGCACCGTAGATCCCTTGGCCGGGATGATTCCAAAGCGATAGGCGAACCGTCCCGCCTTCACCATCGGCGCGGCCGAACGCGTGATCGTCAAGCTGCTTGTCTTCCCGCGCCGACCGATGCAACAGGTCGATCTCTTGGGCATCGAACAATGATTTGCGAAGCAGAAAGCCGTCGCGCTGGTACTGTTCACGATCGAGCTGGGAGATCGGAGTGGACATGGGAGACGGGGAGAGAGGGAGACAAGGAGATGGGGAGACGCACCGTGTAGAATAACAAACTCGGCGAATCCTATTGCGTTTGGTGAATCGAATATCGGCCGATCGGCGCGACTCAACCACCATCGTTTCATCGTTCCGCTTCCACAAACGCAACCTCAATCTGAAAGTTGGCGCAGCACTAGTATTCTATGTCAGCTCAACTTTCCGGTAGTCCTCCGCAGTGGGCGTATTGGCAGAGGACTCGTCGCCTCGTCCACTACCGCCTACCCGAAACGCAAGGTGACACGGAATACTATGCGTTGGAGCGGGCAAATTGAAGGATTTGCGGGGTGTTCAGCGCGCCGGTTTGGCGGGCGATTTCGGATCCGCGGCGGAACAGGATGATCGTGGGGATTCCCGAGAGCGAAAACTGGGCCGCGGTTTGCGTGGCGGCGTCGGTGTCCAGCTTGGCGAGGAGGAACCCCGGTGACAACTCCGCGGCGGCTTCGGCGAACGAAGGGGCCATCATTCGACAAGGGCCACACCAAGACGCCCAGAAATCGACCAGGACGGGAACATCGGACCGCGACACCAATTTGCCGAACGTTCGATCGGTCAACTCAATCGGGGTGGCGGGCAACAATGGGGTTTGGCATTTGCCACAGATCGGTCGGTCGTCGATCCGATCGCTGGGAACACGATTGACAGCGAGGCAGTCGGAACAAACAAGACTCAGTGGCGGCTCAGTCATAGCAATGGGGCATCGCAATGGAGTGGAGGATGGAATGGTGTGTGGTACGTGGCGTCACCACCTGTGCATTTTTACGCGCCGCGGGGCGGTGGTGTGAAAGGTGGGCCCACAAGTGCTGAACGGAAAAGGCACTCTGCCCATGTGATTCCAAAGCGGCACGGTCCCCGCATTCAAAACGCTACGCGATCGGAAAATGGCACGACTTTTGCAATTCCACAAAAACAGAGAAGTGCACCTGCCTGTCTGCCAAACGGTGCACGTCAGACAAACAATGTATCACGTCTGTTTGAATTGAGGAGAGAGAGATGGGACTTCTAACACGACATCGTTCTAGCTTTCCAACGAGCATTGATCGGATGCGAGATGAATTCGATCGCGCGCTACAAAACTTCTGGGGCGGGAACGGGGATTTTGAAAGCCTGCTTCCGGCCAGCGAATGGCAGCCGAGCGTTGATATCTCCGAAGACGATTCAGCATTGAAGGTGAAAGTCGATCTGCCCGGGATCAAACCCGAAGACGTCGAGATCAGCGTCAGCGATGACCGATTGACGATCAAGGGTGAGCGGAAAGAGGAAACCGAAGACGACAACAAAGAAACGAAAGTGCATCGCATCGAACGCCGCTACGGATCGTTCTATCGCAGCATCGCCCTGCCTCCGGGCACCAAGGCCGATGATGTCGTGGCCGAAGCCGACAACGGTGTGATCACGATTCACCTGCCCAAGGGCGAAGTGACCAAAGCCAAGCGGGTGGCGGTAAAAGCCAAGTAGGGTTGCCGGCGTGACCGCCGGCGAGTCTTCGAGGCCACGGAGGGCGACGCTGTGAAGCATTGGTTAGCGGTAGGGCGCGAGCCCAATTCCGCTAACCGGAACACCAAACGGAGTGTTCATTGTTAGCGGCAGGGCGCGAGCCCTCCGGTCTTTCACGGTGCTTCCAAGCTGAAACCGGACGGCTCGCGCCGTTCCGCTAACAGCTTGAGTGCAAAGGGCCATCAGCCAACTCGACGAACGTGCACTAGATCGTCATTTCGATCACGCTCGCTTGTTCGCTTTCAGACAGCGGTTCGATGCTGGACAGTTGGCCGTCCAGGACGTCCATATCGGCATCCGAGGCGTCATCGTCGCGGGCGATCCGGTCGCTGATCCGTTGCCGCAGCGTTTGCTCCTCGGCGTGGCAGTCGAGGATGGCAAAGGTCGCCGATTCGCGAGTCGCCAAGTTCGCGAACATCTGGCGGTCGTCGCGTCGCAGAAACGTCGCATCGATGACCACCGAGTGGCCGGAACGGAGGATGCAACGCGCCATCCGACGCAACCGCTCGTAGGTCGCGTGATTGGCGGTTTCACAATACAGATCGCGTTGTTGCCGTTGGTTGGGACGGTCGGTCGGCTGCATTCCGAAATGCCGCTTGCGTTCGATGTCGCTGCGGAGTCGGATCGCACCGTGCCGCTGGACGACCCATTCGCTGGCGGTGGTTTTTCCGCTGCCGCTGACGCCGTGGGTGATCCACAATGCGGGGCGATCACGCAAGGAAAACCGATAGGCCAGTTCGATGTGGTGCTCGCAATCCTGCATCGCGGTGGCTCGCTCGGAGTCGGACAGACCGGCTTGCGATGCCCGCATCACCGCCACCTTGGCACGAATCAGCGCGCGATAGACCAGGTACCATCTCAGTACGACGAGTGACGCATGGTCGCCGGTGTGTTCCAGATAGGCATTGATGAAACTGCGCGACAGATCCATCCGATCACGGGCGGCGAAGTCCATCGCGGCGAACGCCGCGTCGCTGAGCACATCGATCCAGCGAAACTGCTCGTTGAACTCGATCCCGTCAAAGGGGATCAAGCGGTCGTTCCAGTGAACGATATTGGCCAAGTGCATGTCGCCATGGCATTCGCGAATGAAACCGTTGGCGACTCGTTGCACAAACACGCGACGGTGTTCTTCAAAGAAGGTGCCGGTCCAATCGCCGAGCACGCGTAGGATCTTGGCCGACGGACCCTTGACGGCATCCTTCAGCGCGGCCAGGTTGTCGGTGGCGTTTTGGTAGATCAAGTCGATCGATCCGAGCCGTTTGCCCTCGGCATCACTGGGCAGTCGATCGGCCGAACGGTGAAACTCGGCAACACACTGGGCCAAATCGAACACTTCGTCGGTCGTCAGTTTGCCGGCGTCCAGTCGTTCGCTGAGCAGCGAGCCGGCGGGAAACCGATGCATTTTGACGGCGTATTCCACCGCCGGCCCCGTGCCTTCGACCACCGGTTTTCCGTCCCGCCACGTCAACGGGACGACGTCCAGGTAAAGTTCTGCGGCGAACCGTCGATCCAGGCGGAGTTCCTGTTCGCAAAACTGTTTGCGTTTTTCGAGTGATGAGTAATCCAGGAACGCGGTGCGAATCGGCTTTTTGATCTTGTACGCAAGATCGCCGACCAGAAAGACCCACGAAATGTGAGTCTCGTGCAACTCCACGTCATCCGCTTGGACCTCCGGATAGGCCTCGGGGTTGCGAAGTCCGTTGATCAATTCTTCGCTGGATGGGCCGTTTGCGGTCGCGGTGGCGTCGGCGTGACTCATTGTCCTACCTGTTTGGGTCGCGTGGCACGGACCGCGATTGTTTCAAGCAACCTCGTCCAATCGACGGATCCGTTTGGTCAAGTCATCGGCAACAAGAGCGTGTCGATCGACTGATCGTCTTCGCTGATGTGGATCGGGGATTCAAAGCCTTCGGGTTTCAGGGCGAGTACGGAACTGTTCAACTGACAGAGCAGGTTTTCGGCCGTGTTGCCGATCAGGAATCCGGCCACGCCGGTCCGACAGACCGTCCCCATGACCACCAAGTCGGCTTCGATGTCTTCGGCGACGGCGAGGATGTTGGGGGCAGCGGGACCGCGATGCAGATGGACCTGGATGTCGTCGGCGTCGGCAAACGGTTCATGCAACAGTCGATCGAGCCGTTTGCGAACCTTGGCCTCGCGTTTGGCCAGCGCGGCATTGACTTCCGCGTCGCCGGCGCGTCGGCGCAGGGCGTGTTCCATCCACATGTCCCAGACACTGACGACGTGCAGTTTTGCGCGGTCACGCAAGGCGATCGCGTACGCCAATTCGAGGATGGTGTTGTTCAAATTCAAATGGGTTTCATCATCGGCATCCAGGTCGATCGCCGCGAGCACCTGTTTAAACTCGGGGTGGATCAGCGGTTTGAGGATCCAGACGGGACAGGGGCAAACACGCAGCAGCGATCGAGCAATGCTGCCGAACAAACGCCCCGTGGTCGATAACCCGTCGGCCGTCTTGATGACCAAGTCGTGTCCGCCGGTGAGCACGCGTTTGGTGATTTCCTGTGCCGGATCGCCGCAACGAACAAGGATCTCCACGGTGAGACTTTCTCGGCAAAATTGATTTGCCAGTTCGACCAGTTTATGCCCGCGGTCCTCGATCATCAGATGTTCGAGTTCCTCGTGACTGGCACCATGCGCCACCAAGCCGATCGCACCAGGCAGCGGCTTGACCACATCCATCAGCGTGACCACCGCCTTGTTCTCTTTGGCGATCTCAAAAGCCCGTTGGATTGCCGCCTCGGGATCGTTCGTTCCCGCGTAGACCAAGATATTCTTAAATCGTTGCATCGCAGATTCCTAAGAGTGGTTCTCACTCTCTGGGTTTGCATGATTTGTGCCAAAATCAATCCGCGACGATTGCCTGGGGTTTGCTACGGGGAGGCGCGCTTATTGTCGCGCCTGTGCGGAATGGGCACGGCGGTTTGTGGCCGAATTCTACGACCTACTTCGCCCAGCACGGGCGTGCTGGGCGACCGTGAACCCGACGATGCGGGCTGCAGCACCGTGGCAGGCACAAGATTGCCGGCCGGTTTGACCACCCTCAGGCGACGGCCAGCCACGGCCGCACTCGATCGCCGGCATGATGGTATGCACATTGCACGCCGTGTCTGCGGTCATCCATCGAACTTTAATCTCCGGTATGCACGATGAGTACGGCAGCAGAATCCGCCACGGACCTGATTCGCTGGTTCGACCAAGTCGGCATGGGTGATGTCGCCGTGGTGGGCGGCAAGAACGCTTCGCTGGGTGAGATGTATCGCGAATTGACATCCCACGGCGTGCGGATTCCCAACGGGTTTGCCACCACGGCAGCGGCCTACCGGCATCATTTGTCTGAAAGCGGGTTGGATGACAAGATCCGACAGCTCTTGAGCGGGATCAACTACCGTGACGTGGGGTCGTTGCAACATCACGGCAGGATCATCCGTCACATGATCTTGGACACGCCGCTGTCGGACGATCTGTCCCACGCGATCGTCAGGGCCTATCACGTGTTGTCCAGCGGTCGTGGCGAATTGGCCGACGTGGCGGTCCGCAGCAGCGCGACGGCGGAGGATTTACCGGACGCCAGTTTCGCCGGCCAGCAAGAGACCTATTTGAATGTTCGCGGTCAGGCATCGCTGTTGGATGCGTGCCGTCGTTGTCTGGCGTCGTTGTTCACCGACCGCGCCATTTCATATCGCACCGACCAAGGTTTCGACCACATGCAGGTCGCGTTGTCGATCGGCATCCAGGAAATGGTGCGATCGGATCTGGCGACGTCGGGGGTGATGTTTTCGATCGACACGGAGACCGGTTTTCGAGATGCCGTGCTGATCAATGCCGCCTACGGGTTGGGAGAAAACGTCGTCCAGGGAAGCGTCAATCCGGACGAGTATTATGTCTTCAAACCGACGTTGCGGACCGGTCACCGTCCGATCTTGAAGCGAACGCTGGGATCGAAAGCCATCAAGATGGTGTACGACTTGGGTGGCAGCAAGATGGTCAAGAACGTTCCGGTGTCGGACGACATGGCGAAACGATTCGCGTTGTCGGACGATGACATCTTGCAACTGGCGCGATGGGCGTGCGAAATCGAAGACCACTACAGCGGCGTTCGCGGTTCGTTTTGCCCGATGGACATGGAATGGGCCAAAGACGGCGTCACCGGCGAATTGTTTATCGTGCAGGCCCGCCCCGAAACGGTCCAGTCGCGGCGATCGGCCAACGCGCTGCAGCGTTATCACCTGAAAGCGGAAGGTGTGAAGCTGTTGGAAGGACGTTCGGTCGGAGAGAAGATCGCCTCGGGACCCGTTCGTCTGATCCGCGATGTCCATGAGTTGTCGCAGTTCCTTGACGGCGAGATTCTGGTCACCGACAAGACCGATCCGGATTGGGAACCGGTGATGAAACGCGCCGCGGCGATCATCACCAATCGCGGCGGCCGGACCTGCCACGCGGCGATCGTCAGCCGCGAGTTGGGATTGCCGGCGATCGTTGGCACCGGCGACGCCACGGATCGACTTCGCAACGGCCAAGTCGTCACGATCAGCTGCGCCAGCGGAGACACCGGCGTGGTTTACGAAGGCGAGTTGCCATTTGAAATCGAAACGATCGACCTGGGAGCGATCGGGCGACCGCAGACCAAGATCATGATGAATGTCGCGACGCCCGACGAAGCGTTTGCGCTCTCGGCGATCCCCAACGACGGCGTGGGATTGGCGCGGGAGGAATTCATCATTTCCAACTACGTCAAGGTGCATCCCCAAGCGTTGCTGGATTACGACCAACTGGATCCCACGACGCGGGCCGCAGTCGATCAGGCCACCCAGGGCTACGACGACAAGCCGCAGTTCTTTATCGATCGCCTGTCCGAGGGCATTGCGATGATCGCCGCGGCGTTTTATCCCAAAGACGTGATCGTTCGGATGAGCGATTTTAAGACGAACGAGTACGCGAACTTGATCGGGGGCCGCCGGTATGAGCCGAAAGAAGAGAATCCGATGATCGGATTTCGCGGCGCCTCGCGTTATTACCACGAAAATTTTCAAGCCGCGTTCGCACTCGAGTGCCAAGCCGCGCTGCGGGTCCGTCGCGACATGGGGCTGACCAATGTCAAGTTGATGATCCCGTTCTGCCGCACCATCGAAGAAGGCAAAAAGGTGCAAGCGGAAATGAAAAAGAATGGCTTGGTGCGGGGCGAAGACGGGTTGGAGATCTATGTGATGTGCGAGATCCCCAGCAACGTGATTCTGGCCGACCAATTTGCCGAGATCTTTGACGGTTTTTCCATCGGCTCGAACGATCTGACTCAGTTGACGCTGGGCGTGGATCGCGATTCGGCGATCGTGGCACATGTCTTCGACGAGCAAAACGAAGCGGTCAAACGGATGATTTCTAGCGTGATCGCCGAGGCGAAGCGTTGCGGTCGAAAGATCGGCATCTGTGGCCAAGCACCCAGTGATTACCCCGAGTTCGCCGAATTTCTGGTCCGCGAAGGGATCGACAGCATGTCGTTGACCCCGGATTCGATTCTGAAAACGACCGTTCACATTCTAAAAGTCGAAGGGTCTGGTTCCTGACAGAATGCGTGGCGGAGGTTACAACAGGAGCGTTGCTGAACCCCTTCTGTGAGATTTCCATGACCGACGATTCACGAGCCCTGTTTGACCGACTCGGTGGCACCGCCGCCGTCGCAGCGATTGTTCAGGAGATGTACGCTCGGGTCCTCGACGACCCGGAATTGGCACCGTTTTTCGAGAACGCCTCGATGGACCGGTTGCGGACGATGCAGTTTCACTTTCTGGCATCCGCCTTTGACGGGCCGGCCGAGTACTCAGGAGCCGACTTGACCCGAATTCACGCCGGTCGCGGCATCACGGCGGTGCACTTCGCCAAATTCTGTGGACACTTTGCCGATGCCATGGAAGACCACGGTGCCTCCAAACGCGACGTCGATGACGCGTTGGGGCGACTGGCGCTCTACAAAGACAAGATCACCGGCGACGCCAACGTCGATGGCTAGTGCTCCGTGTCACCTTGCGTTTCGGGTAGGCGGTAGTGGACGAGGCGACGAGTCCTCTGCAGTGGGCTGATTGGTAGAGGACTCGTCGC
>NZ_JBFHKV010000068.1:0-14943 GCF_041595215.1 Stieleria sp.
CACTGCAATTGTATTGCGGTTGGATCGAACGTCACGGCAGTGTGTCCGATGCTGTGCGTCTGCGGGCGTTTGCCGATTCGGCTCGCAAGAACTTCAATCGGCGGGTTTGGTCGGATGAGATTGGGTACCTGTTCGATGTGGTCGACGGCGAACAGGGTGACGATGCATCGCTGCGTCCCAACCAACTCTTTGCCATTTCTCTCAAGCACGCCGTGCTCGATCCGATCCATTGGCCGGCTGTCGTCGATCAGGTCAAATCGCATCTGCTCACGCCGGTAGGACTTCGTTCGCTCTCAGCGAGCGATCCCGAGTATCACGGCGTTTACCACGGCGACGTGTGGAAACGCGATGCCGCGTATCACCAGGGAACCGTGTGGTCGTGGTTGATCGGACCGATGGTCATCGCATGGTGCCTAACCTACCCCGACCGCAAGCAAGATGCTGCAGCGTGGTTGGACGGCCTGGAATTCCACTTGGGTGAAGCCTGCATTGGGCAAATCAGCGAAGTTTTCTCGGGTGACGCGCCACACCGGCCCAAAGGCTGCTTTGCCCAGGCCTGGGGTGTTGCGGAATTGCTCCGGGCGAGAAACATCACGACGGACTGTTGATCGAAGCCCGTATGTGTCAGCGAGGGGCAAATGCCCCAACATTGATTTTAAGAAGATCGATGAAATCAACAGGCCGATGACCGATCCCGCGGAGCGATGGACGTGAGTGCTCCCCGGGACCGGTTGGCCGCTTTGACTGCCATCTGTAACGTCACACGAATGTGGCGTTAGACGAACAGGTCTTTGATGATCGAACCGTCGCGGACGAGGGTGATCGGACGACCGGTGGTGCTGTCGTATTCCAACGTGGGGTCGATTCCCAGGTTGTGATAGAAGCTGGCCGCGACGTCATCGGGCGAGATGCCTTCGTGCCGGGGCCCGGAGGCGGTGTCATCGCTTTCCCCGATCACCTGGCCGCCCCGCACGCCGCCACCGGCCATCAGCATGAACATGCAGCGGGGATAGTGGTCGCGTCCGCCTTCGGCCGATCGCGTGTTGATCTTTGGGGTCCGGCCGAATTCGCCGGTCACGTAGACGGCGGTCGAGCCGAGCAACCCGCGTTGTTCCAGCCCGGTCAGCAACCCGCTCAGGCCGGCGTCCAGTTTAGGCAGGTTCTGGGTCTTGAGCTTGGTGAAGTTATCGGTGTGCGTGTCCCAGCCGCCCAGTTGGACGGTGACGAACCGCACGCCCGATTCGACCAGTCGCAGTGCGAGCATGCAGCTTTGGCCGAAGGAGTCTTCGCCGAACTGGCGGGCAAAGCTTTCCGGTTCCTTGCTGATGTCAAATGCCGATCGGGCGCGTGAGGAGGTGATCATCGAGTACGCTTGATCGCCGAACTGATCGAGTCCATCGAGCAGTTGGTCGTTCTTTTCCAGGTCGGCGAAGCGTCGATCGAGTTTCTGCAACAGCGATTGCCGGCGTTTCACTTCGTCGACGCCGATGCCTCCGGGAAGCGAGATGCCGCGGACGTTGAAGGGTCTTCCGAAGCTGGGCGAGGAATTCGTTTCCAGCGCCGAATAGCGGATACCCAGGAAACCGGGACCCTGGCTGGCTCTGGGGACCGCGACGGCGCTGGGGATATCGGGATCGGCGGGTTGTTCTTTGGACATCACGGCGGCAAAGCTGGGGTATTCCAGCGCGGGAATCGGTTTGCTGCCGGTGTTGACGTATTCGCGACCGAGGCGGTGTGCGGCCAAGGTGTGGCTGACGCCGCGAAGGATGGCGAACTTGTCCATGCACTGGGCCAGTTTCGGCAAGTGCTCGGAGATTTGAATGCCGGGAACGTTGGTCGAAATCGGTTTGAAGGCACCGCGATGCGTGTCCGGTGCGTTGGGTTTCAAGTCAAAGGTGTCCATGTGCGACGGACCACCGGGCAACTCGATGAAGATCGCTCGATCGGCATGGCCGGGAGCGACTTGGCCGGCGGCGGCCAGTTGGTTGTAACCGGCCAGCGTCAGGCCGCCGACCGACAGGGTGCCGATCTTCAGAACATCGCGTCGTCGAACGCCATCGCAGGTTTTATGGAGTTTCATGTTTGGGATCCGGAGAGTGAGTGGGGGGATTGGGTGCGGGGTGGGTCAGTGGCTGATGATGAATTCTTTGGTGTTCACGAGTGCCCACATCAAGCCCTCGATCCCGTTGGTTTTGTCTTCCGACTCGTTGATGTAGTCGATCGCAACTTGTTGTTCCTCGTCGTCGGGGTAGCGACTGAGCGTTCGCAGGTAGGCCTGACGGACGACCTTTTCGAGCGATCGGTCCGACTCGATCACCCCGTCGGACCCTTCGGTCGCAACGGGCGGCGTCAACTCGGTCCAACTATTCGGGGCGGCGACCAGTTCCTCGAAGGAGGGCACGTGGTAGTCCTTACGCAACTTTTTGGCGACGCTGTTGTATTGCTGGACCAGCCGCTTTTGGGTTTGTTCACGACGAGCCTCGGGCAGCTTGTTGAATTGCCGGATGCGGTCGATGATTTGCCGCCGCATCGAATCGGCGGCACGCTGTGCTGCTGCGGCGCGGGGGTCGGCACCGGCGCCGGCACGGGGCGCGGCGATTCCGAGTTCCTTGCAGGCTTCGGCGACCCAGCCGTCACGGGCGGCGATACGGCCATACATCTCCGCATCGTTTCGCAAGTAGATCGATTGCAACAGGCTCGGCGCGTCGCTGCGGTCACAGTCGCAATTGCTCTCTCGGATCGATTGGCCGAAGACTTCCAGCGCAAAATCGGAATTGTTTCGCCGTCTTGCTTTTCCATCGGCGATCGCCATTTGATCCAGCTCGCCGCGCATCTGATCTGCTTTCTGCGTCGATCCGGTTGCCAGGACCACCATGTCGTAAACGACTTCGGCGGGCAGGCGTCGGGGAAGATGGTGGGAAAAGTTTTTGCGATCGGCGGCGTTGCTGGAATTTGTCGCGGAACTGCGTTGGTAGGTGTCGCTGGTGACGATCTCGCGATGCAACCATTTCAGATCGAAATCGTGGGCGATGAATTCGCTCGCCAGGTGATCCAACAGGGCGGCATTGCTGGGCGGATTGGCCAAGTTCATGTCGTCCGTCGGATCGACGATGCCGATGCCGAAGTAATTGCTCCAAACGCGATTGACGATCGCTTTGGCGAAGTACGGATTGGATTCATCACGCAACCATTGCATCAGTGCCGGCCGCGGGTCTTCGTCGAGGTCGACTTTTTGTTCGACGCCGAGGATTTTTCCGGTCGGGACACGAACCGGCGGCAGCTTGCGTCCTTTCTTCTTGGCGGCGGCCCGTTGCTTCTTTTGGCCGTCGGTCATGCCTCGGGCGGTGATGTACAGTTCACCGAACGGGACGACTTCACCGGATCGGGCGGCCTGTTGAATTTTGCGACGCAAGTCGCCGCCGTTTAGTTTTTCGCCCCCGGTCAGTTTTTCCATCAACTCTTCGCGAGCCTTTTTGGAATCGGGAGAGACTTGGTTGGCGTTCCCGGCTCGGACCACGCCGAACAGTGTCGAGAAGTCGTCGAAGTCTTGCTTGGACCACTGATCGAAGGGGTGTTTGTGGCATTGGGCGCACTCGATCCGAACGCCCAGGAAGGTGTAGGCGAATCCGATCGCGCGGTCTTCGGGTTTTTGAAAGTTGCGGCGTGCCCAAAACAGCGGCATGCTTTCGCGCTCGGCGTATCGGTCGAAGTCGCCGCCGCAGATTTCGGTCATCTCGCGGCAGTACTCGAGATAGCTTTCGCCGTCTTCGAGCGATTCGGCGCTGACGATGCCTTCGATGATTTCATCATAGGGCATGTTGTCTTGAAGGCGTTTTCGCAGCCAGTTGAACCACAGTTTGGTGCCGATGTTCTGGACCGGCAGAACGTTGTTGAGTTGTTCGGCGTTGTTGCCGGTCCAGTCACTCATTCGAGTGGCCCACCAGGCGCCGTAGGCCGGCGATTGCAACAGTTCCTCGACCAGTCGCTGGCGTTTATCGGCTGTGTCGTCGGCCAGGAAGGCTTCGACGCGTTCTCCCGAAGGCAGGACGCCGGTGATGTCCAGCGCCGCGCGGCGGATGAATTCCGCGTCGGTGCAGAGGTCCGAAGCAACGATCCCGAGTTTGTCCAGCTTTTGCTTGACGAGCACATCGATCGGCTGGGTCGGTTCGCCCCGATTCGGTGTGCGCTGCGCGATCGATTCGGCGGCGTCGGTCGTCGGCGCCGAGATCGGACGCAGCACCGGAACCGGCACGACGGCGTTGTCATAGTAGACGACGACGTGGGTGTCGCCGGCGTCACCGGATTGGATGTGACCCTCGGCGTCGATCGCTGCGATCGAATCGTCGTTGCTGCTGAAGCGGCACAGTGCGGTGACGTCTTCGACGGTTCCGTCGGCCCAGTGGGCGATGGCGGTCAGCTGGACGTTTTCTGCGGTGTCGCCGAAGCGAATTTCCGACGGTTCGATTTGCAGTTTCTTGAGTTGTTGAAAGGATTCTTTGTCGAACCGTGCACCGTCGGCGATCCAGTTCCGCAGCACGCGGTACTGCCACTGGCCTTTTTCAAAACGCTTGCCGCCTTCGTGCATGTCGGCGTCGGTCGGTTTGGCAAGGATCAGGCTTTCTTCCACGTCATCGACATCGACGCGGCCGGTGTTTTCGGCCATCAGCGCTTCGTGGTCACCGGAAAAGTCGTAGCCGAACAACGACAACTGAAAATCGCCGCGGCCTTGGAACGAGCCGTGACAGGCTCGGCCGTTGCATCCCAGTCGGCCCAGCAAGGGCATCACGTGTTTTTGGAAATCGGGGACTTCGTCGATATCCTCGTCAGAGAAACGGGATTGGATCGAAGGTGCCGGGATCGCGGCAGCTTCCGCGGTTTGGTCGGAACGAACGGGTGCAATCGGCTCCGCCGTCACCACGCGAAATCCGACCACGGGAATCGCGGCGGCAGCGAGGCAGCAAACAAACAGGCGTGTTGAAAGCTGTTTCATAAGATTCTGGGAAGTCGGTGGGAGAGGGTGGGGAGAGGTTGTGGGTTACTCTTTTCGACCGGACTTTCGCAAATAAATTTGGAATGCCCGTTCAATGTTCTTGTCCTGTTGGGACTGTTTTTCACCGAGTCGTTTTTCGGCGCCTTGAAGTTGTTCTTGAAGTTTGTCGAGCCGCGATCGCATTTGATCGACGTCGTGTTTGGCACGCGCGAATTCGGCCAGTTCCAAGCGTTTGGTCTCCTCTCGCAACGCCGCTCGATCGGCCTTGTTGTCGCGGACTTTTAGTTTGGCGACCAACAGATTGATCGCAGATTGTGCTTGGACGACTTGGACTTCCAGTTCAAAAGCGGTCTCACCGCGTTTTTGGGCAGCCTGCAATCGCCGCGACGACTTGGCCAGGTTCATGATGGCGGCGTCATATTGGCGGGGTTCTTTTTCACGCAGTTGATCGAGCAAGACGTTGATTTCGGGCAGGTGATCATGGACCATCTGCAGCACGCCGCGCTCTTGTTCTGGATCCAGTTTGCGTGGCGGCGCCTTTTTCGCGGACTTCGCGAGGGAAGGATCATCGGCGGCGACGACGTGCCCGCTGCCGGCGGAGAAAGCGCCGCAAAGAACGCCGAGCAGGCCCAGTGCGGACAGGAATGAAAGGGGTCTAACCATCGTTGCGGTCTTCCTCACCGATGGCGGCTTCGAGGGCGACCACCATCCATGAAAAGGTTTCGTCGTTGACCGCTTCGCCGAACTCGGCCAGCAAGCTGTCTTCTTCGATTGGATCCGATGATTCCTCCACGCCGGCTGACCAACCGGCCGTGTCCCAGTCGACGGCCGGCTGGACCCAGGTTTTGGCCAATTCAAACTCGAACGAAGTGTTGGACGTTGCCGGTTCCAAAATCAGCGCCGTCGCACTGCGATTGATTTGATTCTCGCGGAGATGCATCGAAGCGAGTGAAATCACCAATATGGTTGCCGCCAACGCCGCGATCACGAGGGTGATTCGTTGCAGTGTCGCGGTCCGGTGTGCGGTGGCGGGGGAGGGAAGTGGAAGTGATCGTGGGGCCGGGCCGGCGATGTCGCTGGTCGTGTGCGCGGCTGGCGCGACTTGAGCGTGGGCGAGGAGGCACAGGAGTTCGCTTTCTCGGATCAACGCTTGGGCCACGGCTGGAGAATCCAATTCGGATTCGAAGCGGGCGGCTTGTGGCGGCGTCATCTCACCCAACAGGTAATCCGCGCAGCGCTGACGCAGCAGGGGATCTTGCGGGGAGGGTTTCGTGTCGGATGTCATGGAGAATGCCCTTCAGGTCAGGGCTGCGAGGGTCAATGGAACGGTTGGGATCACGGGGCGGCATCGTCATCGAGTTCATTTCGCAATTGCTGCATCGCGCGACGCATTCGCGTCAGGACGGTTCCCAGCGGTTGGTCGAGTCGATCGGCGATGGCTTGAAAGGTCATTCCTTCGGCAAGCCGCAGTCGGATCACTTGCTGGGTGTGTTCGGGCAGTTTTTCGATCGCTTGATGAACGTGTCGCAGTGTCTCTTGGGTCTCAAGATCGGATGGGGGTTCGGTGTCGATGCGAAAGCTCGCATGGGCGTGCTTTTCCAGCACTCGGTCGGTCGTCGATTTGTTTCGCCACCACCGGGCGGCTTCGTTTGCGGCGACCCGGTACAACCAGGCTCGTCGGGCCGCGTGTGGGATCTGGGAGTCGTTGCTGAGCATCGCGACCATCACGGTCTGCAAGCAGTCTTCGACGTCGGCCGCTTGGGGCAGCTTTCCGGCGAGGAAACGTCGCAACCCCGATTCGGCTTCCTTGAACACCTCACGCCAGGCGTGTTGACTGCCCCCCTCGGTCGCACCGTCACCGGGCTGCGGGTCTCCCGATGCATCGGGAGAGGATTCGGGGGAGGCGTCTCCATCGTCGGCGGGAAGGTTGCTCATGTTCTGCGCTTGCCGCGACTTTCATTGCGCACCGCTGTCGATTTATTTCACGGATTCGACAGGATTTTGATTTTTTCTCGGCGAATTCCTCACCAAATCGGTCGATGCCGGAAAGAAAATTCGCCCGCCCTACTGACGCGATCCGGTGCGTGGTGGGAAGATGTAGCTTAGCCGAACGTAGTGAGACATGCTGGAGTGATCATGGCAGAGAAATCAAACGACATCTGGATCGGATTTGACCTTGGCGGCACCAAAATGCTGGCGATCGCCTACGACGAAGGGTGGAATGTATTAGGCCGCCGCCGCCGAAAAACGCGAGGCCGTGACGGTAGCGATAGCGGCATCGCCAGGATCGGATCGACGATCGAGCGTTTGATCGATGAAAACGATTTGAAGAGCAAGCAGATTCGGGGGATCGGGATCGGATGTCCCGGGCCGATTGATCTGGACAAGGGCCGGATTCTGACGACACCCAATTTGGGCTGGGACGACGTCGACATTGAGCAGTTCCTGCACAAAAAATTCGATTGTCCCGTGGTCGTGCTCAATGATGTCGATGCCGGCTTGTACGGCGAGTATCAGTTCGGGGCTGCCACCGGGTCGCGTTGTGCCGTGGGAATTTTTCCCGGGACCGGCGTCGGCGGTGCGTGCGTGTACGAAGGCACGATTTTGCAGGGGGCAGGGGTCAGCTGCATGGAGATCGGTCACACCCGCATCAGCAGCGGCACGCGCAGCAGCGGCTACGAATTGCCGGGGACGTTGGAAGCCGAAGCGAGTCGATTGACAATCGCGGCCGAAGCGGCCAAGGCGGCGTTCCGCGGAGACGCACCGTCACTGGCCAAAAACGTCGGCACCGATCTGTCCGATATCCGCAGCGGCGCGCTAGCCGACGCGATCGAAGCGGGTGACAAAGTCATTCGGCGGCTCGTCGAAGATGCGTCCGAATCGATCGGCATCTCGGTCGTCAACATCATTCACCTGCTCTGTCCCGACACCATCGTGCTCGGTGGGGGAATGGTCGAGGCGATGGAGGATCTGATCGTCGGAACGGTCACCAAGACGGCGCGGAAAAACGTGATGAGCGTTTACAAAGACCGCTTCAAAGTCGTCGCCGCCAAACTCGGCGACGACGCCGGAGTGAAAGGCGCCGCCGCATGGGCTCGGCGGAAGGTTGAGGGATAGGTTTCAAGTTTCAAGTTTCAAGTTTCAAGTTTCAAGTTTCAAGTTTCAAGTTTCAAGTTTTGAAACGCATGTTCAAGAGTCGAGCTCCAGCTAAGGCTGGAACCTGAAACTCTCAAACCTGAAACCTGAAACTGTTTTAAACGCGATCGATGTAGCGGTTGATGACGCTTTCGAGCAATTCTTGGCGTCCGCTGACGTTTGGTTCTGCGTCGCCTTTTTCCAGCATGTAGGTTTCCAAGTCGGCGAAGGTGACTTCGCCGGCTTCGATCTTGGCTCCGATGCCGCTGTCGAAACTGCTGTAACGCTCGCTGATGAATCCTTCCAGTGCGTTGTCGGCGCGGATGGCCGCGGCGATCTTGAGCCCCTTGGCGTAGGCGTCCATGGAGCCGACGTGGGCGTAGAACAGATCGATCGGTTCAAAGGATTCGCGACGGACTTTGGCGTCAAAGTTCACGCCGCCGCTACCGAGTCCGCCGTGCTTGAGGATGTAGTACATCATCTGAGTCGTCAGGTAGTAATCGGTCGCGAACTGGTCGGTGTCCCAACCGAGCAGCAGGTCTCCGGTGTTCGCGTCGATACTGCCCAGTGCGCCTTGGGCGCCGGCGTAATCGATTTCGTGCATCATGGTGTGGCCGGCCAGCGTCGCGTGGTTGGTTTCCAGGTTCAGCTTGAAGTGATCGGTCAGGTCATAGGCACGCAGGAAGTTCATGCAGGCGGCCGCATCGCTGTCGTATTGATGCTTGGTCGGCTCTTTCGGTTTCGGCTCGATCAGGAATTGTCCCGTGAAGCCGATCTCCTTGGCGTAGTCGACGGCCATGTGAAAGAACTTGGCCAGATGGTCCAGTTCACGCTTCATGTCGGTGTTGTAAAGGTTCTGGTAACCTTCGCGGCCGCCCCAGAACACATAGTTTTCGCCGCCGAGTCGATGCGTGACTTCCATCGCTTTCTTGACTTGTGCCGCGGCGTAGGCGAACACGTCGGCGTTGCAGGTCGTCGCGGCACCGTGCATGAAGCGGGGGTTGGAAAACATGTTCGCGGTGCCCCACAGCAGCTTCACGCCGCTGCGCTCCTGCTCCTCTTCGAGCACATCGGCAACCGCGTCAAAGTTCGCATTGGTCTCCGCCAGCGAAGCGCCTTCGGGGGCGACATCGCGGTCGTGAAACGCATAGTAGGGGGCCTGCAGCTTTTCGAATAACTCGAATGCGACACGCGCCCGGTTCTGAGCGTTTTCGACCGACTCGGTGCCATCGTCCCAGGGGCGAACCGCCGTGCCCGGGCCGAACGGGTCGCTGCCGGTGCCGCGGAACGTGTGCCAGTAAACGATCGAGAACCGGAAGTGGTCCTTCATCGTTTTGCCTTCCACGACCTCTTCGGGGTTGTACCAACGAAACGCGAGGGGGTTGTCGCTCTGGGGGCCTTCGTATTGGACGGTCGAGATGTCGGGGAACGCTGACATGACGTTAGGGGGAGTAGGGTGTTGGGAAAGAATCGTCAGGGAACGATCGGGAATGAGAAACGCCCAGTTTTGAAACCTTGACGTTCCCAAACAAGCCGATAAGCCCGGAAGTTGAGACGCAGACTCATTCGGGTGGGAAAGGATCTCAATCCCGCCGGCATTCTAGCACGTGGCGTGAGCCGGTGGTGCGCGATGGTTGCGGGAGGCAACACGCGCCGGTCGCTCACGCGTCCCGCTGGGTCAGCGATCTTTCGCTTCGCCGCTCGGCTTGCTGAGGGCGTTCTTGTATTGCTTGATCGCTTCGGTGCGGGTGGCCATGAACTTGCGTTTGTCGTCATCGCTCATCTTTTCCCACTCCTCCGACGACGGCTTGCGGAGCTTTTGGGCGTACTCGGCTTTCCGTTCGGGCGTCCAGAAATCGGCGGCGGGCTTTTTAAATTCCTTGCCGATCGAGAAGTCCTGTTTGGAGAATTCGGGTCCGGCGTAGGCCGTCGATGGTGAATCCGGCCGAAACGCCGGCGCAGCCGACGTGGGAGTGGAATCCGGAACGGACGCTTCGTCGGCCGGGGCAGCGGGGAGGGAAGCGGCCAGCTCCGGCCGATTGAGCAATGATTCTTCATCCGGTCGGGCGATCAGCGACCAGCGGTGCAGCATGCCGAAGCGATCGCTGCGGGAGCAGCGGATGGTCAGCTGCCAAACGCCGTGAATGGTCTTGCCGTTGAAGGCACTGAGGCTGGGCTGTCGTTTGGTCAAGCCTTCCGGTTGGAAGGAGCCTTCGAAGGGTGGTCGGGCTTTGACGATCGGTGTCGATGCCTGGTCGTCGAACACGGTGCGGTCGAAGTGATCGTCGCGTCCGCCGATTTCGGTGAACAATTCGATCCGCGTTCCGTCGGGCCCGGTCAGGTAGCCGTCCAAGCTGGAAACGTTGGTGTGCGTGAGCGACAGTTGCAGGTTCAGGTCTGCGATCAGGAAGTTTTCGGTGATGTCGATTTCTGAAACGATGGTTTTCTTGGGTGGCAAAATTTCGGCGTCCGTATTTTCAAACACGCCGCCCATCATCGATTTCGACGCCATCACTTCCTGCGGAGCGAGCAGGCCGTCTTGATTGGTGTCCAACGCAACAAACTCTGCAACGCGGGCGTCGGTCAGTTCGGTTGCGAACTCGGTCAGGTCGACTTGTTTGTCGCGGTTGGTATCCAATTCGTAGAACCAGCCGGGCAGGCCTTCGACTTGATCGCCGGTTTGATCCTGCAGATTGCTGAAGTAGGCGAACAATTCGTCGCGTGACAGTTCGCCGTTTTGATCGGCGTCGACGGCGCCGGCGGGAATCCCGAGTTCGACCGTCTCTTCCATCTCCAACCGACCGTTGCGATTGTCGTCGAAGCGTCCCAGCACGGCGGCGGTCAGCCAAAAGCGGTCGCCACCGGTTCGCCACCATTCCGAACGTTCGCGCCGCCGCCGGTCGTCTTCGCTTTCTTTTTCGCTGGGGCGAACGCCGCTGCCGGTGCGGCGGCGTTGTTGGATCAGCTCGCTGGAATCGTTGCTCAGCATTCGCCGCCGGGCGTACCGTTGAGCGAGTTCGAGCCGGCTGAGTTGATCGTCGTTGTTGAGGTCCATGCTGAACGGATCGCGGTGTGTCCAGCGGGCGCGGGAGGCTTCGTAACGGCTCAGGTAGCCGTCGCGGTCGCGGTCGTAGCGTTCCAGGGTTTCGTCCGCTTCTTCAAGGTCCCGAAATTGATAGGGATACTTGACTTGCGGCAGACCGAACTCCGGCACGACCGGATCTTCGTCTCGCGGCCGAAAGCTTTTCACTGCTCGATCGTCGCTGGCGCGGACCCGTTCACCCGCGACGCCATTTTTCAGCGCGTGGTAAATGCGAGCGGCTTCCTGCCAATTTTCGATCCGATTGGGGCGGTCCAGGGACATCCGTCGGGCTTCGGCGATGCGTTCCAGGTAAGGCCTGGAAAGCGTTGTGATCTCATCGGGTTCGATGTATCCGTTCTCGTTTCGGTCGAGCAGGTCCAGGGATTCCCGCAGACCGGATTGGGCGAGCACCGTGGTGGTGCCGAAGCCTGTAGCGACCATCCCCACGGCCAGGCACATCGCAGGTGCGAGCAGGCGCAAGCCGGCTGATGTCCGGTCGAGCCCGAACCAGGCCTGGAAACGGCGGATGCAACTGAAACGGATCATCGTTCGACTCGTCAACGAAGGGCGTTGCGGGGTCACTAGTTTTTACCGTTGGTCGAGTACGGCGAACGGGACGAAGTCGTCCGTGGTGCCGTTCGCGAAGTCGATCGGGATCGGCCATCGGACTGGCCCAGGAAAATCTCTTGCAGCACGGTTTCCAGCACTTCGCTGTTACTCGGCGTGATGACCTGGATCATTTGTTCGCCGCGGACGTCGATCGTCTTGACCAACGCTTCGACTTCTTTGAACAACGGGTCGGGTGCGGTCACGATCAGCGAATTGCTGGGCTCGTGAACGGCCAGTGTCATTTTCGGCTCCAAGTCGCGAGCCTGTTGTGCCGCGGGTTTGGGGGCCGGTTTCTTGGCGTCGGACTTTTTGTCTTTGGCCGATTCCTGTGGTTCATTGCGAGCCGCGTCGGCTCTGGACGCGCCGCTGCCGGGGGCACCGGGAGCTGCGGTGGCCGCCGCGACCCGTCCGGCGAACGCCTGCCGGATTGCCGCTTCGACCTCGACGGCTTTCGAGTTTTCCAGCTCGATGATGTGCGAGGTGCCGTAGGTTTCGATCGAAGTGATGCTGCTGTCTTTTTCGATGATTTGCAGGTAGTTCTCGATCAGCTCGACATCCTCCACGGTGCCTTGAACGATCAACCGATTCAGTCGTGAATCGGCGACCACCGTTGCGGTCCCCGCGATCAACGTGATCGTGCCCTCGCGGTTGGTCACCAGGCTGCCCAGAAAGGAGCTGCTTGGGGAAGTGATCGATGCGTTGACCAGGGTGTCGCTGCTGGCAACGGCTTGGCCGCCATCGAGCAATTCGGCCAGCATCCGAATGGCATCTTCGGGGCGGGTGAATTTCAGATAAAACACGACCGGTTCGGCGGGGATGGAGGTGCCCGGCCCGGCGAGGGTTTCCAGGTGATCTTGGAACTGGTTCAGGACGTCGATGTCGTCGCATTGGATCAACAGACCACGCGTCGTCAATTGGCATTCGATCGCCGCCTTGGTGACGTCGGGTGATGGCGTCTGCAGCAATCGACCGCGATCGGAGACCGACACGAACTGGGCGGGCGTTTTGCTTTCCAGGGCATCCAGAAAGTCGTCGCGTTGGTCCGGCGTTCGGTCGTCGGCATCGAAGGCCACTCGTTCCCGCCGCGCGTTGTTCATCGATTCGTCGGATTCAAAGAAGACGATCGGATTGGGCAGTCGCCAGAATCGAGCCGCCAGCATCAGGGATTGCTTGGCATGATTGCCGGTCAGGGAGAGCAAGCGGATGCTTTCGTTGGACGCCATCGCGTCTTGCTTTTGATCGATGCCTTCGACGATCTGTTTGATCTCAGCGATTTGTCCGGGGCGGCCGCGAACAAACAGTCGGCGGTTCTCCGGGTCGGCGTCGATTTTCGGCGGCTGCACGGGCTGCTCGTCTCGATCGCGGTCTCGACGATCGCGGGTATCCAATTCCAGTGTCAGGTCGAGCATCTGTTCGATCAGGGCGATCGCCACGTAGGGGTCGACGGTCTTGAGCTGGATGACCTCGAACTGGGCTTCATCGGCGGCCATCTGCTGGACCGTCATCGCGATCTCTTCTTGAATCGACGGCGGTGCGAGTGCGACGATCGTTCCGGCGGTGTTGTCCTTGGAGATCCGGACATCCTTGCCGGCCAGCAGGGTTTGCAACACGTCGTACGCCAGATCGACATTTCCGCCGGCGACGACATGCGTCTGGAACTTTGCATCGGTCTCCGAATCGGTGAGCGAAGGCGTTGGAACGTCGATCGATTCGACCAGCTTTTCGATCAGTTTGACTTTGTCTTCGATACCGGTCACGAAGATGTTCTTGCCTTCCAAGTCCGCCGACAGACTGACGTCGATCCCGATCATTTCGCCGGTAGCCAGCCCCAGGTGGGGGCGAGCAACCAACAAGACGTCTTCCGCGTCGACGTACTGCAGCGGAAAGCTTTTGACGATCGTGCCGTTGTCCAGCTTGGAGGGTTCAAAGGAATCCAGGATGGCTTTGACATTTTTTAGCTTGGCGACCGTGTCGGTGACCATCAACTGATTGGTCTTTTTGAAGACCGCCGGTGTCATCATCAACTTGATCGCGCCTAATTCTTCCACCGCCTCCTCAGCCGAGAGGGCGCCGAGCGGGAACAGGCATTTGACGACGTCGTGGTTGTTTCGTTCAGGCAACTCGTCGGCGCGAATTAATTCCGCCAGCGCGTCGAGCTGTTGAAGACTGCGCGGATCGCTGAGGTTGATGACCGAGAGCAGGTTCCCACTTCGCACCAAGGTGTAACCCTGGGGCAGCAGGAACAAGTTGATGCGATCGATCGCCTCTTGATGCGTGAACGACGCAGGGTCGCTGTAGGTGAAGCTGCCGGCGGGAACGCCGTCGATGTGTAACGCCAGGTCAGCTTCATCGGCGATCCAGTCAATCACTTCCCGCCAGGGAACGCCCGCGAAGGCGAACCGGACTTCCGCCTCGGGGGCGTCGGCCGAGGTCGGCTGTGGATCGTTAACCGGTTGCGTGTCCGCCAGTTCTGGTTGCGGTGCCGGCTGCTCCTGCGCAGGCAGCGAAGCCATCGAAAGGAGCGGGCTGGCGAGCAGGCCGGCCATGACAAAGCGAAAGACGCGTTGGCCCGGGGGGAGCAAGCGGGCATGCCGTGATCGATTCATTCGGCAACTCGTTAGTCGTAGGAAACGCCCGTGTCTTGCGAGTCGAGCGTTATGGAGGGGGGCAGGATGCTGGCGGGGGACCGGTGGGGGCCGATCGCAGCAGGGGCGGGATAGTATAAAGGGTAGTGAAGCTGCCGACGAAGTCAATCTTGAACTGGTCGGCAGGCGAGAGAACTGGTCGTGCCCGCGTGCAGTCGCGAAAACGGAAGCGATGGACGTGATCAAATCGACACAAACTGATACAGGGGTTCAGCTTGTGAACTTGAGCAGCAGCCAGTCTCCCAGTCGCGGAAAGGCGTTTCCCAACACGATCAACAGTCGCAGATAGCCCGGCAGGATGACATCGGTTCGACGTTTTTGGCCACAGGCGAGTACGGCGCGGGCAACCGTCTCGGGCGGCAAGCCTTTGACTTTGGTTCCCCCGCCGGGTGCGGAGGCACTTGCCGGGAGCGTTGCATCGGTGCGATCGCGGTAACGTGTGCCGGCATCGTCACGGCGAATCGGACCGGGGCTGACCAAAG
>NZ_JBFHKV010000069.1:0-14930 GCF_041595215.1 Stieleria sp.
GCTCTTCGATGAGCTGTCCGCCACGGCGAACGTTCAATTCGCGATCGACCATCGCCCCAAACGCGGCGCCGGCAATCCGAAAAGCGAACCGGTCTCGTGGAACGCTCGACAGTGGCTGGAACATTTGGGGGTCCCGCTGAAGACCTCGGTGGCCGACCTGAGCGGCGGCCAGAAACAGCGTCTGGCAATCGCCCGCACACTTGCCGCGTCACCCGATGTCCTGCTGTATGACGAACCGACCAGCGGGCTCGATTCGGCCAGCGGACGGTTGGTCGCAGAATTGATTCGCGAAACCCAATCGACGTACCACCGAACCAGCATCGTGGTCACGCACGACTATGAGACCTTGCTGCCGATCGCGGACAAGGTGTTGCTGCTCGATCCACAGCAAAAGGACTTGATCGAAATCGGTCGCGATCAGTGGGGCGAAATCCCCGAACGCATGGTGCCGGTTTCCACTTTGGAAGCCGACGCGACGTCTGGCCCGGCGCAACGCAAGTCGATGATCGGGCGTGTCATCAACCCCGTGTTGGAAACGACCGGTGGCGCCGTGTCGGCCGCGTTTTGGTTGCCGCTGGATCTGCTGCCGATCGTCCCACGCGTTCGTTGGGCCGTCCGATTCACGCTGCACTACTTGCGGTTGGTCGCCGGCCCATCGGCCTGGATCTATCTGATCATCGCCGGCCTGATCGTCGGATTCACGTCCACCTACTTCACGTTTCGGTTCCTGCCCTTTCGGTTGTACACCCAACCGTTGCTGATCGATGAGCTGTTGGCATCGATCGGATTCGCCCTGTACCGAGTGTTGGTACCGATCCTGGCAACCATCTTGGTCGCGGCACGCTGCGGTGCGGCGGTTTCGGCAGACGTCGGCGTCAAGCAATACGGCGGTCAAGTCGACGCGATGCGAACACTGGGCGTTGCCCCGCGCGCGTACTTGTTGCTGCCGATCGTGATTGCGTTTGTGATCGGCACTCCGATCCTGGAGTCGCTCGCGTTTTATGCCGCCCGCTTCATCAGCATGGTCGCGTTCACGGCATCTTATCCCGACGTCGGCCCTTATTTCTGGGAACAGCACTTCGGCCGTAACCTGGCCGGCGAATCCCCCTGGCTGCACGTCGGATGGAAATGGGTGCTCTTGAAGAACGTCGTCTGCGGGTTGGGAACCGCGACGATCGCCTATTATCAGGGACTAGCACCGAAGCGTTCGGCGAGCGACGTCAGCCGATCGATCACATCGACCGTGCTATGGACGACACTGTTCGTGTTGACCGTCCACTTTGCCGTTGCGCTGATGGAATTCTGATCGAGCTGATCGAGCAGGTGATTCGGTGCAGTGTGCTCCCCGGAGGTGGCGCTGCGCTGACCTCCGGCTACTCGCTGAAATCCCTCCGGGATATTCGCTTCGCTGGCGCTCTCCGTTGACACCAAACGAATTGTTCTTGTTAGTGGTAGGGCGCGAATGAGCTACACTGGAACTGGTCCCGATCCGCCCTCCCCAAGTCCCCGCACGCCATGCTTTGCCGCACACGTTTCCTCTCGCTTGTTGTCGCACTCCTTGCCGTCACCATCACGCCTCGCGCGTGGTGTCAGTCGGATCGCCCAAATGTGATTGTCGTGTTGGCCGATGACCAGGGCTGGGGTGATTTGAGTCTGCACGGCAACCCGAATCTGTCGACGCCACATATCGATTCGATCGCGCGGCAGGGCGCTCAGGTCGAAAACTTTTATGTCTGCGCGGTTTGCTCACCGACGCGCGCCGAATTTCTGACCGGTCGTTACCACACTCGCATGGGCGTCTACAGCACGTCCGCCGGCGGCGAACGATTTGACGCCGGGGAACAAACCATCGCCGAGGTCTTTCGCGACGCCGGTTACGCCACCGCGGCCTACGGAAAATGGCACAGCGGCATGCAGTGGCCGTACCATCCCAACGCGCGGGGCTTTGACGATTACTACGGATTCTGCAGCGGGCACTGGGGCCACTACTTCGACCCGATGCTGGAACACAACGGTCGAATCGTCCAAGGCAAAGGATTCATCATCGACGACCTGACCGATCACGCGATGGACTTCGTCAGCCGATCCGGCGACCAGCCTTTCTTTGTCTACTTGGCGCTCAACACGCCGCACTCGCCGATGCAAGTGCCACAGAAGTACTGGGACAAGTTCGCGGACAAAACCATGGTTCCCGATCCGGAGCCGGGAAACAGCCGACGACAAAACATCCCGCACACGCGGGCGGCGTTGGCGATGTGCGAAAACATCGATGACAACGTCGGCCGATTGCTGGAGCATCTCAAGACGACCGGGAAAGACCAGGACACGATCGTGGTTTACTTCAGCGACAACGGCCCCAACGGGGCACGGTTCAACGGAGGGTTGCGCGGACGCAAGGGATCCACCCACGAAGGCGGGCTGCGTTCACCCTGCGTGATCCGTTATCCCCAAAAGATCAAACCCGGAACCGTCGTCCGATCGATCAGCGGCGCGATCGATTTGCTGCCCACACTGGCGGATTTCGCCGGCATCGACTGGCAATCCAAACAGCTCGATGGAAAACCACTCGACGGCGTTTCCATCGCCGGCGAACTCTCCGGTGCCGGCCCCGACCCGAGCCAACGCGACCGCGTGATCTTTAGCCGCTGGCGCAACGGCGCAACGGCCAGGACACAGCAGTACCGGATGCAGGACAACGGCGAATTGTATGACATCGTCGCCGACCGCCGCGAGAAAACGAATCTGGCCGGGCAACAGCCCGAGGTCGCCAAACGATTGGGCGCGGCGATCGAATCGTGGAAACAGAGCTATGCCGATGCGATGGTCGAAGGCACCCGGCCGTTCCCGCTGGGGCATCCCGAGGCCGAGTGGACGCAACTGCCCGCCCGCGATGCCACCTTCAGCGGAGCGATCCGCCGCAGCAATCGATTCCCCAATTGCACGTACCTGTTGAACTGGACGGACACCGAGAGTGAAATCCGCTGGGACGTCGACGTGCTCGGCAGCGGGCGCTACGAGGTTCAGATGTATTACGCCTGCCCGCGGCAAGACGTGGGGGCGACCATCGAGCTGTCGCTCGGAGACGCGGCGCTGTCGGCCAAGATCGAGACGGCGGTGGAAAGCCCGCTGGTCGGTGCCGAGGAAGACCGGGTGCCGCGGCAGGAAGGTTACGTGCGGCGGTGGCAGCCGATGACGCTGGGGACGATCGAATTGAGTCCCGGTCGAAAAACGCTGCGTTTGAAAGCCAGCGAGATTCCCGGCGGGCAAGTCGCCGAGATGCGATTGCTGATGTTCCGCAAGCTTGAGTTGTAGGACGCACCGCACAAATAGCGTACTGCTGATCTGCGACAAACGGGCTACAATCCGCGGCATGAATCAACCCGGTCACCCCCTGTCGCGCCCCTTGCCCGGTCAACGGGCCGCCAAACACCGACACGTCTCTCAGTGCGTGATCAGCTTCGGCAGCAACCTGGGAGACCGTCGGGACTTGATCGCTTCGGCGGCACAACGGGTAGCGGCGTGCGATCTGATCCTCGACGGCGACGCGCTGAAGACAAGCCGGCTGTTCGAAACACCGCCGATCGGAGGCCCGGGGGGACAGGAACCCTTTCTCAATGCGATCGGCGTGTTCCAAACCGAAGCCCCGGCGCGGGCGGTGCTGGGACTGCTGCAAGAACTCGAACAGGCACTCGGCCGTGAGCGGCGACGGCGCTGGGACGCGCGTTCGATCGACTTGGACGTCGTCCTGCATGGGAACCTGGTCGGCGGGACGACTGGCTTGGTCGTGCCCCATCCACGCTACACCGCGCGGCAATTTGTGCTGCAACCGGCCTGCGATGTGGCGGCCCATTTCCGCGATCCGCGATTCGGCTGGTCGTTGCAAGAGATCTCCGATCACTTGTCCGCGGCGGCGCCCTCGCTGGCTTTGGTGACCGGTCGTCAAGAAACTCGCGACTTGTTGTGCCGACGTTTGGCCGACGAGCATGGGGTGATGGTTTACACCAGCGAGACGGCCAAGCTTTCGGCGATCGACGACGACTCAAACAAAGACTCCGCGAATGGCGACGAGGATTGTCGCTGGGTCTCCAGCTTTCTGCCCAAGTTGCCTAGTCGGAGTAAATTACTCGACGAGACCAGCCGATCCACGATGTCAGGAGAGGCGGCGCACGGGTTGCCACGTCTACTGGTTCGCATTCAAAAGACGAGCAGCGAGAACGGCTGGCCGGCGCCACACCAAATGTGGCCGGGCGGTTGGCAATGGCCTGAATACCGTCTTGAAATCGACGACTTAGACTGGGCGGTGTCGGAGCTTGCTTCGGCGCTCGATTCGATGCGTTGTTCGGCTCGACCGGTGACTGCGGACGGTCACTGGTGGTGAAAACAGGCGTCTGTGCGCCTGGTGCGACGATGCGCCTCACGCTGTTCGGCAAAAACTTCGCGGCACAATGTCGCTCGCTTGTCGGGTGGCCTTGCCAATTTGCTAGTGGCCGACCGATACTTCCGCTCCGAACTGTCTTCCGTTCTTTTCTGCACCAACGCGTCCGGATTTGACCCGGCCGATGATCATGCAACGTTTTTTGTTTCCACGCTGGTCCAACCCGTTTTTGCTGGTTTTAGGCGCTGCTTTGGGCGGCGGTGGTTTATTTGCCGCTGCTGTTGGAGGCTTGGTGACCGATCCGGTGACCTTGAACATTGGCTACGAACCGGAGCAGCCGGTTCCGTTTAGCCATGCAATTCACGCCGGCCAACTGAAATTGGACTGTCGTTATTGCCACAACACGGTTTTTGAGGCCGCCCACGCCGCGGTCCCCCCGACGGCGACCTGCATCAACTGCCACAGCCCGGCCAACGACCAGGGTCAATCGGCATTGGCGGCCGTGCGAGCGGACAGCGTGAATCTGAAACCGATTCACGAGAGCTGGAAAACGGGCAAGAGCATGCAGTGGAAACGCGTGCACAATCTGCCCGAATACGTCTACTTCAATCACGCCGCACACGTGAACTCCGGCGTCAGTTGCGTCAGTTGCCACGGTCGGATCGATCAAATGGAAGTCGTCTACCAGCACGAGCAGCTTTCCATGGCGTGGTGCATCCAGTGCCACGAAAACCCGAACGAGCACCTGCGGCCGAAAGAGTTTGTCACCAAGCTTGACTGGGAACCGCCGGCGGACTGGGACCAGGAAGCGTTTGCCAAACAGCAGCGTGCCGAGCACAACATCCATCCCCAGCGTCACTGTGCCGTTTGTCACCGATAGTGCCGATCCTTTCCGCTTGACCGTCCGCGCCAGTAAACACCGTTTACGAACGATCCATCCGAACGAATATGACTCACAACGAATCCAACGCGAAAAGCAACGCCCCGACTTACTGGCGTAGTATTTCGGAACTGCACGGCAGCGAGGAATTCCAGAACAATTATCTGCATCGCGAGTTCCCGGTCGCCGCTTCGGAGTTCCCCGAAGGCGTCTCGCGGCGTCGCTGGATGCAATTGATGGGCGCCTCGCTGGCGATGGCCGGCGTTTCGGGATGCCGTTATCCCGAAGAAATCATCGCCCCGTTCGTGATCCGCCCCGAAGGCCGTGTGCCCGGCGAGTTTTACGAGCGTGCGACGAACTTTGAGCTTGCCGGATCGGTCCATAACTTGCTGGTCCGTTGCTTTGACGGTCGCCCGCAGCACATCGAACCGAACAAGAGCCACCCGTCGGCGGCCGGCACCAACGCCTACGTCCAGGCGTCGATCTTGTCGCTGTATGACCCCGATCGCTCGCGTGGCGACGACGGCCCGGTCTTGATGCGTGGCGGCGAGCGGAAGCAGGAATCGCAATGGGACGATTTCTTGCCGGTAGGACGCGCGGCGATTCAAAAAGCCGCCAGCAACGACAACGGAAAGGGCTTCGCCGTGCTGATGTCGCCGACCAGTTCGCCGACGACCGTGCGGATGCTCGGCAAACTGAAAGAAAAACTGCCGGCGGCGACGATCGCTCAATTCGACGGCGTCCATGACGGCGTCATGCGAAAAGCGACCAAGCAAATGCTTGGCACCGAATCCAACCAAGTGCTCGATCTGAGCGAAGCCAAGGTCATATTCTCGCTCGGTGCCGATTTCCTCGGCAACGACCCCGGTTCGCTGACCGCCGCCCGAACGTTTGCCGAGCGGCGTGACCCGATCGCCGGCGAAATGAGTCGCTTGTACATGGTCGAAGGCGGCTACACGACGACGGGAACCATGGCCGATACGCGTCTGGCGATTCGCCCGAGCCAAATGCCGGCATTCCTGGCCGCGTTGGATCGCATGGTCGAGGCGCTCAAGAACGGCGAGACGCACAATCACGACGGCAAAGAGCTGGCGTTCAATGATCCGGAAATCACCGCCGCGGAACGCCAATCGCGATTCCTGGATTGCCTGGCCCACGACATCGTTGAAGCCGGCGAAGATGCAGTCGTCGTTGTCGGCCCCTCGCTCGGGCCCGATCTGGTCGCGGCCGGAATCGCGATGAACCAGAAACTCGGCTCGCTGGGCAAAGCCCAATCCTTCACGCCCTGCGTGGACGAGAGCCTGGAGACGAAATCACTGGCCGACCTGGTCGCTGCGGTCAACAAGGGCGACATCGAGTCGTTGCTGATTCTGGGCGACAACCCCGTCTTCACCTCGCCCAGTGACATCGACGTCGCGGGCATGATCGAAAAGGTGCGACAAGACGGGAAAGTGTTCTACCTCGGCGAATATGACGACGAAACCGCCGTCTTGTGCGATTGGTCACTGCCGCTGGCGCACCCGCTGGAATCCTGGAGCGACTGCATCAACGACGACGGACTGTACGGCGTCTGCCAGCCACAGATTCTGCCGCTGATGGGCGGACGCACGGTCGCCGAAGTCCTGGCGCTGATGATGGAAGAAGACGTCGTCGACCCGATGCTGATCGTGCGTCAAACCGCTGACCAGGTCGCCGGAGAAACGCTCAGCGAAGGAAAGTGGCGAAAGCTGCTCCATGACGGCTACGCCGATGACATCAAAACGGCCGCACGCACCGCCGACGTGACCGGCACCGCACCGGAACTGCCGAGCAACGATCCCGAAGTCGCGTCGCCCAAGACCATCGACCAAGACAACATCGAAGTGGTCTTCACCCCCGCCGACGGCCTGTACGACGGGCGGTTCGCCAACAACGGCTGGCTGCAGGAACTGCCGCAGTCGATCACCAAGGTCACTTGGGGCAACGCCGCGATGATGAGCCCCGCGACCGCCAAGGCGCTGGGCTTGCACCACGGGCTGTACATCACCCTTCGCAAGGGCGGCAGCAAGATCGAATTGCCGGTCTTCGAAACACCCGGTGTGGCTCCCGGCGTCGTGATGACTTCGATCGGATACGGTCGCTCGCGAGTCGGCAAGGTCGGTGGCTTTATCGCCGAAGGCCTCGAGGCGGTCGGATTTGACGTCTCGCCGCTGCGGACCAGCGATCAAATGCTGGTCGCCTACCAAGTCGAAGGACGCCCGAACTACAACGAATTCGACTTCGCCACGACGCAGAATCACTGGGCGATCGATGACATCGGACGCAAAGAAACCGAGCGTCGCAGTTACAACCTGGTTCGCGAAGGCACCACCAAGTTGCTCGAAGACGTGCCCACGTTTGCCACCGAGCAACCCAAATCGCCGCACGTGCCCAAGGTCGGCAAGTACGGTTCGCTGGGCACCGAACCGATGCAAGAGATCCAAGCCGATCCGGCCAAGGATTATCTGCCGCAGTGGGGCATGTCGATCGATTTGACCAAGTGCACCGGGTGCAACGCCTGTGTCGTCGCTTGCCAAAGCGAAAACAACATCCCGATCGTCGGTGCCGAACAGGTCCGAAACAGCCGCGAAATGCACTGGCTGCGAATCGACCGCTATTTCCAAGGCAATGCCGAAGACGCCCAGATCGTTCACATGCCGGTCGCCTGTGTGCACTGCGAAACGGCTCCTTGCGAACAGGTTTGCCCGGTTGCCGCGACAGTACACACCGACGAGGGCATCAACGCGATGGCCTACAACCGCTGTATCGGAACGCGGTACTGTGCCAACAACTGCCCGTTGAAAGTCCGTCGATTCAACTACTTCAATTACAACGAAGAGGTCGGCGTCGGCTACGGGGTCCAGGCGTTCCCCGGTGCGATCGAATCGGCCAACCGAAAACTGCAAGCCCTGGTGCTCAACCCCGACGTCACCGTGCGTGGCCGCGGTGTGATGGAAAAGTGCACCTACTGCGTCCAACGCGTGGAAAAGGCCAAGATCGAAGCTCGCAAGGACGGCGGCCGCCAGATCCAAGACGGCGATGTCATCACCGCCTGCCAGGCCGCCTGCGGAACCAACGCCATTGAGTTCGGCAACATCGCCAACCCCGACTCGATCGTGGCCAAAAAACGCAAGGATGTGCGAGCCTACGGCGTGCTGGAGCAACTCAACATCAAACCGCGGACGGAGTACTTGGCCCGGGTGCGAAACCCCCACCCGCGGCTGATGACCCTTCAGCAGCTGGAAGACCTGGCAACGATCACTTCGCATCACGGCCACGACGACCATGACGATCACGGTGATCATGAAGCCCGCGGCGACGATCATGCCGGCGAACACAAAGAAGCCGAGCACAAAAAAGAAAAAGCTCACTGACGTCAGTTCGCTGACAGAGAGTTTGCTGAATTGATTCGGCGAACGACAAACTGCACGCGGTGCCGCAGGCCCGCATCGACCAAGCCAAACAAACCGATTCCACTTTCTAGCTAACACTGACCATGTCACTTGCCATTCCAAACGGATTGGATAACACCGTCGAACGTCCAGGTGAGCGAGCTCCGCTGGTCCTTGGCGAAACGACGTACCACGACATCACCGAAGCGGTTTGCAAAGTTGCCGAACGCCCACCGAGCAAGGGTTGGATCGGCGGCTTCCTGGTTGCGTTTGCGTTGCTGCAGATGCTCGGATTGCTGATCGTGTATCTGATCTACACCGGGGTCGGAGTTTGGGGCAACCGGGCACCGATTTTCTGGGGTTGGCCGATTGTGAACTTCGTGTTCTGGGTCGGGATCGGTCACGCGGGAACGCTGATTAGTGCGATTTTGTTTCTGTTCCGTCAGGAATGGCGGACCAGCATCAACCGTGCGGCCGAGGCGATGACGATTTTTGCGGTCGCCTGTGCGGGGACGTTCCCGGGGATTCACGTCGGCCGTGCCTGGTTGGCATTCTGGTTGGCACCCTACCCCAGTTTGAATCTTTGGATGTGGCCTCAATTCCGCAGCCCGCTGTTGTGGGACGTGTTCGCCGTTTCCACCTACGGCACGGTGTCGCTGTTGTTCTGGTACATGGGGATGGTTCCGGATTTGGCCACGTTCCGCGACCGATCCAAGAACAAGTACCGCCGGATGGCCTATGGGATTTTGTGCCTGGGCTGGAGCGGGTCGTCGCGTCACTGGATGCGATATGAAAAGGCGTACGCGATCCTGGCCGCGCTGGCTGCACCGCTGGTTTTGTCGGTCCATACGATCGTTTCGTTCGACTTCGCGGTCTCTCAGGTGCCCGGTTGGCACACCACGATTTTCCCGCCGTACTTCGTCGCCGGGGCAATCTTCAGCGGGTTTGCGATGGTGCTGACACTGATGGTGCCGGCGCGAAAGATGTTGAACCTGGAAAAACTGATCACGATCCGGCACTTGGAAAACATGTGCAAGATCATTTTGGCGACCGGCTCGATCGTCGGTCTGGCCTATGGAACGGAATTCTTCATCGCCTGGTATGGCCAAGTGCCCGCGGAACAATTTGCGTTCCTCAACCGAGCCTTTGGGCCGTACGCCTGGGCCTACTGGACGATGGTTTCGTGTAACGTCATCAGCCCGCAAATCTTCTGGTTCAAGAAAGCTCGCACGACGCCCTGGATCATCGTCGTCGTGTCGATCTTCGTGAACATCGGCATGTGGTTCGAACGATTCGTGATTGTCATCAGCAGTTTGTCACGGGACTATCTGCCGAGTGCCTGGGCCTACTTCACGCCGACCTGGGTCGACTGGGGCATGCTGATCGGATCCTTCGGATTGTTCTTCACGTTGTTCTTGCTGTTCTGCCGCACCTTGCCGGTGATCAACATGGCAGAAGTCAAGGCGACGTTGGCCAAGCAGGAGCACATGGCTCACCTGCACGGCCATGGTGAAGAAGCTGCGGAAGGTCACTGAGAAACTGAATCATTCATTCTTTTAAGCATTAACGATCTGTTTCGATGGATCAGAAAACTATGTCGGAAACGAAAATAGAAACGACCGTTCACGGAATGATGGCCGAATTCACAACGGTCGATTCATTGCTGAGCGCCTGTCGCAGGATTCGCGATGCCGGTTACACCAAAACCGACGCCTACACGCCGTTCCCGGTTCACGGGATCGACAAGGCACTGGGCATCAAACCGACCGCGCTGCCGTGGATCTGTCTGATCGCCGGTGCAACGGGTACCTGCATCGCATTGGTGATGCAGATCTGGATGAACAGTATCGATTACAAATACATCATCTCCGGCAAGCCTTACATCTCGTTGCCCGCGTTCATCCCCGTGGCATTCGAGTTGACGATTTTGCTGGCGTCCTTCGGCGCGTTCTTCGGCATGTGGGCACTCAACGGTTTGCCGAAGTTCAGCAACCCGATGTTCACCGACCCGCGATTCGACCGCGCGACCGATGACCGTTTCTTCCTCTACGTCGATGCCAGCGACGAACGCTACGATGCCAACGGAGTGCGGAATCTATTGGCCGACACCGGCAGCGATTACATCAACGAGGTGGTCGAAGACGATTCACCCAAAGAAGTGCCCAAGCCGGTGTTCTTGATTTGGGGATTGGCCGTCGCCGCGTCGCTGGTGCCGTTGATCTGCATCTTGACCATGCGGGTGACCAACAGCTCCAAGCCGCGATTCCACGTCTTTTTTGATATGGATTTCTCGCCCGCCAAAGACGCTCAACAGGTGACCAGCCTGTTCGCCGACAACCGTGCGATGCGCTCGGATGTCCCCGGCACCGTCGCCCGCGGGCAGATGGAAGAGTCGCTCGACATGCTGACCGGAATCGATGTCGAAGCCTTGACGATGTCCGATCCGCCGCGAGTGCAGCGATTGGTCCGGGCCTACATGCTGGCCGACGACGAAGCCAAGGCGGAAGAAAAGGAAGCGGTCGAAGCAGCCGAAGCAGCACCGGCCAGCGTGATGGACACCACGCCCTGGGTGGAAAAAAACCCGCTGACCGTCGACGCCGAACTGCTGGCCCAAGGCCAACAACAGTTCGCGATCTACTGCAGCGTTTGTCACGGGATGGATGGCTACGGAAACGGCCTGGTCAACCAGCGTGCCCAATCGATCAATGCCCCGACCTGGGTCCCGCCGGCATCGATGCACCAGGAAACCCTGTACGCGGACAAGTATCCCGACGGCAAACTGTTTTCAACGATCAGCAACGGGATTCGCAAGATGCCCGGCTATGCGGGCCAGATCAAGCTGAAGGACCGCTGGGCGATCGTCGCTTACGTGCGAGCGTTGCAGAAGAGCCAGAACGCCTCGATGGACCTGGTGCCGGAATCCGAAAAGGCCGCCGTCGAAGCAGCGGTCGCAGACGCGAAAGCCGAATTGAAGCGTCAAGCCGAAGAAGCGGAGAAGGCTGCGGCCGCTCGCAAACAAACTCAATCCTAACGACTCGGCGTTGCGGCCGCTTGCGGTCACGCCGATCACGAAATTCCCATATCACTCGACCACGCGGTCACCACCGTCACCGCACTTTACGACAACCGATTTGACCATGTCAGAACACGCCGCTCCCGCTGTCAAACCGGCCGATGACCCGGCCTTCCAGCTGCCTGCATCACTTCGCGGCTTGCAGATGCCGCTGCTCGGCGGTGGCCTCGTCGCCCTGCTGATCGGCATGGGCATGGCATTCGCCGTCAGCGATGCTGACATGCCGCGGTTCGGGATGTCCGCCTACCTGACGGCGTTCCTGTACGTCCTGACGATCGTGCTGGGATGCCTGTTCTTCGTCTTGATCCAACACCTGGTCCGAGCCGGCTGGAGTGTCGTCGTCCGCCGGGTCGCCGAGTGCATGATGATCATGATCGTGCCGATGGCGTTCCTGTTCTTGCCGATCCTGTTTTCGGTCTTCAGCGAAGGCGCCTTGTTCGTCTGGACCGATCCGGAGTTCGCCTCCAAGCTGCATCTCAACGAGCAGATGTGGGAAAACAAGAAACTGTTTCTCAACGCTCCGTTCTTCGTGATCCGCGCCTTGATTTACTTCGGCATCTGGGGCGCCCTGGCGGTTTATTACTGGCGTGGCAGCGTCAACCAGGACGAAACAGGCGAGCGAGCAGCGACCGACCGCATGCAATACTGGTCCGGCCCCGCGGTGATGGCATTTTCGCTTTCACTGACGTTTGCCGCCTTCGATTGGGGCATGAGCCTGGCACCGATGTGGTTCTCGACCATGTTCGGCGTTTACATCTTCGCCGGCGGTATCTTGGCGGCACATTGCGTGATCACGCTGCTGACGTATCTGCTGCAACGTGCCGGGGCATTGAAGGAAGAAGTCACGCCGGAGCATTACCATGACTTGGGCAAGTACATCTTCGGGTTCATCGTGTTTTGGACCTACATCTCGTTCAGCCAATACATGCTGATTTGGTACGGCAACATTCCCGAAGAGACCGAATGGTTCTACAGCCGTCAGGATGGCGGATTCGGATACCTGTCGATCGGATTGATCATTTTCCACTGGTTGATTCCGTTCTTCGGCACGATGAGTCGCCACGTGCGTCGTCGTCCCGGGATGATGGCGTTTTGGGCGGCCTACATCCTGGTCGTGCACTTCATCGATATCTACTGGATCGTGATGCCAGAAGCTCGCGTGGTCGAGACCCACACCGTGCCCGGATTCGGCGGCCCGCTGGGGATATTGGCCAGTCTGCTGTGTGTCGTCGGCATGTCGACACTGGTGATCGGGTTGGTGCTTCGCGTGGCGGGGGGCAATCGTGTGGTTCCCGTTCGCGATCCACGGCTGCGTGAATCGATCATTTTCGAAAATATTTAGCGTTTCCGGGGGACACCACGTCGCACGTCCCTGTTTTTTAGCACTCCAGACTCCCTCCGCTCGATAAACTTCGAAGTAGAGCCATGGCAAAATACGACGATCTGAACACCAGACAGATTTTCATCATCGGAATTGCTTCCGTCGTTGTGACGGCGGTGACCATTTTAGCGGTTCAGTACGTGTACTTCCTGCTCGTCGATGCTCACAAAGAGACCCTCCAGGCTCAGAGCAGCTACAAGCGGCAGAACGCAGTTTTGAACGACCAAGTTGGCTCGATTTCCAAGTACGGGGCGGACCCGTTGACCGGAAACGTCACCATTCCGATTTCCAAAGCGATGGAATTGGTGGCACAGGAAAGCCAATCGGAATCCGACAACCACTCAGACAATGCTGAAACCAAAGACGCAACCTGAACCGCGGACACCATCGAGCAACGGGGGCATCGTGTGGCTTGCCGCAGTCGCTGCGCTGACGTTGTTCGCGGCACTTTTTCCACGGACCGAGTCTCTGGCTCAGGATGCGGTCCGACTCGGCGCGAAAGTCGACCTGAACGACAACCTGCCTCCCGAAGCACGGGGGATCACGGTCGTTCAAAATCTGGGTGATGTGATTCCGACCAACTTGCCGCTGACGGATTCCGAAGGCAACGCGATCAAAACCGGATACATCTTCAACGGAAATCTGCCCACGATCGTCACGCTCAACTACAGCGATTGTCCGATGCTGTGCAGCGTTCAGTTGAACAAGCTGACCGAATCGCTGAACCAGTTGGACCTACAGCTGAACAAAGACTTCAAGATTTTGACCGTCAGTATCGACCCCAACGAAACCAGTCGACGCGCGGCGGAAACGAAAGAAAAATACGTGTCGGTGTTGTCCAATCAACCCGGCGCGGAGCAGGGTTGGACGTTCGCGACGGCGAAGCAACCGATCATCACCAAGTTGGCCGAGACGCTGGGTTTCCAATACCGATACGACGCGGCCAACAAACAATACAACCACCCGGCAATGCTGGCATTTGTTTCGCCCACGGGAGTGATCACGCGGTATTCGCTGTCGATCGACTTTCCGCCGGAGCAATTGAAGTTGGCGTTGGTCGAGGCGGGCGAAGGAACCGTGGGCAACGCGGTCGACCAATTCATTTTGTGGTGTTACAGCTACGACCCGGATTCCAATTCCTACACCCCGCACGCCTGGCGAATCATGCGGTTGTGCGGACTGGGGTTCATCGGTGTCTTGCTGACGGCATTGGTTCCGTACTGGGTCGGTCGCAAGGGGAATCCCGCGGCGCGGCTCGAGGCTGATTCAGTGCCGACGTTCCCCGGCAATGAATCACCCAGTGATGGGCAAGCCCCGTCGCAGAACGAGTAACGAGATAGGCAGGGACTGCTCACCGGGCAGTCGTTTTTACGAATAGATTTTTCCAATTCAATGACACAAATAGCCCCCGCGATGATGTCTCTGTTAGGCGATTACACCAGCAGCAAGCTCTCGGTTTTCCCCAAATCCGCGTCGTCCTTTTCGGGCGAATCCGATTGGGTGTTCCACTTCATCAGCATCGTCTGTGTCATTTTCTTCATCCCGATCGCTGTCGCCCTGTTCGGCTTTGCTTGGAAGTACCGCAAGGGCAAAGGGCAACCGGCGGACAGCCAAGTCGACCACAACACCACTTTGGAATTGGTCTGGTCCATCGGGCCGTCGTTTCTGTTGGTGGTGATGTTCTACTTCGGTGCCCGCGGCTTCCTCGACATGCGATCGATCCCCGAGGGGGCCTACAACGTCGGCGTGGACGCTTACAAATGGGGCTGGGGGATGAACTATGGAAACGGCGTGATTCACCCCGAACTGCA
>NZ_JBFHKV010000070.1:0-14874 GCF_041595215.1 Stieleria sp.
CCGATGGGTCTGGGGTCTGTCCCCGATGGGTCTGGGGTCTGTCCCCGATGGGTCTGGGGTCTGTCCCCGATGGGTCTGGGGACTGTCCCCGGATGGGGCTGTGGGGTCTGTCCCCGGTGGGCTTGGGGTCTGTCCCCGGTGGGCAGACGCTTGGACGTGGGGCGTCGGGTGGTCCCTTGGTAGCGCGTGCGGGCTTCAATCGATAGACCGCTGGGGGCGGTCTGGCGGGAGGGGGCGTGTCAAAACCTTGACGACTCTTTGCGGACTTCGTCGTGCTGTGGTTGAGCGAATTTGCCCAGATCACTATTTTGTGGCTGCGGAAAACATTGAGTTTTCCGAATCGGCTGACATTACCGCTGCCGATACCCATCCAAACTCAAGCGTGAAGGTCTCAACAGCCGATGGCTGGAGAGAGTGAAAACGCGTCCAGGGCTGACAATCGCATCGAGATGGCAAGACGCCGTGCCCACTGATTCTTGGTTCATCATTGCCGTTTCATGAAGTATCGCCAACTCGACCGCATCGTCAGCCTGGATCCCGGACAACGGATCGTGGCTGAACGCACCTTGCGAGCGGATGAGGAATATTTGAAAGATCACTTTCCGCGTTTTCCCGTGATGCCGGGCGTGATGATGCTCGAAGCCTTGCATCAAGCCGCGGTCTGGATGATCCGAACGGGAGACGATTTTGCCTCGCCACTGGTGCTGCTGCGTGAAGTCCGCAACGTGAAATTCGGCGACTTTCTGTCGCCCGACGAAACGCTTCAGGTCACCGCCGAGCGCGTCAAGGAGGCCGACGGGCTGATCACCGTCAAGGCGACCGCCGAAAAACAGGGGCGGGTGACCGTCGCGGCGCGGCTGATTTTGGAACGTTCGGGTAGCATCGAGCCGCCGGAGACTGGTACAGACGCGGACGTCATTCGGCGGGCAAAAAAGCAGTTTAAAGAGTTGTTCGGTGACGTTTCGTTCACCCCCAATCCAACCACCTAGTTTCATCTGCAGGTCCAGTTTTGAACCGGGGGACTGACCCCCTGGGCGGGATGTGCAGAAAAGCATTTGCAAAGGAAAACACGAGATGGCTCTGACAGAAGACGAAATTTTCGCGAAGGTTCAATCGGCACTCGAAGACGCGTTGGGCGTTGACGATGACGAGGTCACGATGGACGCCACCCTGGTCGGCGACCTGGGTGCCGAATCGATCGACTTCCTGGACATCGTTTTTAAGCTGGAAAAGGCATTCGACATCCAGATTCCGCGTGAAGAATTGTCTCCCGAAGACATTTTGACCAACAGCCAATACGTTCAGGACGGTGTGGTCACCGCTGACGGGCTGGCCGAACTGAAAAAACGCATGCCCTGGGCTGATTTGAGCGACTTCGAAACCGATCCGAAGGTGCAAAACTTCGGCAATCTGCTGACCGTCGGCGATCTGTGCCGTTACGTCGGAGCCAAGGTCAACGACTGATGCGCTGGTTCTGGGTCGATCGGTTCACCGAATTTGTCTCTGGCTCGCACGCCAAGGGCATCAAGAACATCAGCTTGGCTGAAGAAGCCGTCGACGACTATTGCCCGGGATACCCGTTTTTGCCGCCGACCCTGATCATTGAGGGGATGGCTCAGCTGGGCGGGATCCTGGTGGCGGAGCATTTTTTGTTTGACAAACGCGTCGTCTTGGCCAAGGTCGGGCGAGCGAAGTTTCATGCGCCCGCGCTCAACGGAACCACGTTGAACTACGAAGTCAGAATGGACGCCGTTCAGGAAAATGGCGGCACCGTCACCAGCACCAGCCACTGCGACGGCGAGATTCAAGCGGAGATCGATTTGATGTTCGCGTTTCTCGAAGATGGCTATTTGATCGACGGTCCGTTGTTCGAGCCGGACGATTTAAGGGGAATGCTGCAGATCATGAAGTTCTTTTCGGTGGCGGTCGACGCCAACGGAAATCGATTCCCGACCTACGATAAACTCAATTAGATTCCAGCGCCGAGAAGTCAGCATGCAGCGTGATCACAAAGACCGCCGTCGCGTCGTCGTCACCGGGATCGGCATGGTCAACCCGATGGGGCATGACGTCGATACGGTGTGGGCCGGGCTTCAAGCGGGCAAAAGCGGCGTCGGCTACACCACCCTGTTCGACGCCAGCGGGTTTCCGACCAAAATCAGCGCCGAGGTCAAAGATTGGGAGCTGGCCGAAGAGGACATGCCGCCGGGCCGTCCCAAAACCCTCGGTCGCCACACCAAATTCGCCATCGGGGCCGCCCGACAGGCGATGGCCGACAGCGGCATCTTGGAAACGATCACCGATCCGACTCGCTTCGGCGTTTATCTGGGCAGCGGTGAAGGGAACCAGGATTTCAACACGTTCAGTCAGATGATGACTGCGGCGATGGCCGGCGGGGACTTTGATGCGTCGAAATTCATCGCCCGCGGGCTGGAGCTGCTCGATCCGGCCAGCGAGCTGGAACAGGAGCCGAACATGCCGGCGGCGCACTTGGCGACGCTGTTCAACGCGCAAGGCCCCAACATGAACTGCCTGACCGCCTGTGCGGCCAGCAGCCAAGCGGTCGGTGAAGCGACCGAAATGATCCGCCGCGGCGACTCCGACGTGATGTTGGCCGGTGGAACGCACAGCATGATCCACCCCTTCGGCGTGACGGGATTCAACCTGCTGACCGCGCTGAGCGAAAGCAACGACGAGCCCACCAAGGCCAGCCGTCCGTTCGATCGGCTGCGCAACGGCTTCGTGCTCGGGGAAGGGGCGGCGATGGTGATCTTGGAAGATCTGGACCGCGCGAAGGCCCGCGGGGCGACGATTTACGGTGAAATCGCCGGCTACGGAACGACCGCCGATGCCTATCGCATCACCGATATCCCGCCCGACGGCCACGGAGGGATCGCTGCGATGCGGATGGCGATCGCCGACGCCGGCCTGAAACCCGCCGACATCTGTTACGTCAACGCCCACGGAACCAGCACCACGGTCAACGACAAAGTCGAATCATTGGCCTGTCACGAAGTTTTTGGCGAGGATGCGGCCAAGGTTCCCGTCAGCAGCACGAAGAGCATGATGGGGCACCTGATCGCCGCGGCGGGCGTGACCGAGATGATCGTGTGCCTGTTGGCGATGCGCGACTCGGTGCTGCCGCCGACGATCAATTACGAAAACCCCGATCCCGCTTGTGATCTGGACTATGTTCCCAACGAAGCCCGCCCGGCGGACGTGAAGTACGCCTTGAACAACAGCTTTGGCTTTGGAGGCCAAAACGTCACCCTGTGCCTCAGTCGCGACGTCTAGCGATGCCCGAATTCACCGATGCCGAACTGGTCGCGTTCCTCGACGAGGCGCTCTCGGATGAGCGGTCCACGGCATTGGAGGGGCAATTGCGGGAGGACGCGGAGTTGCGGCAGCGGTTGATCGCGGTGCGTGGCCGCGAGAACGCGGGGCTGCACACGCTCGGGGCGATTTGGCGACGCGGACGGCTTTCGTGCCCCTCGCGAGAGGAGCTGGGGCAGTTCTTGCTGGAGACCTTGTCGGACGAGCAATCGGACTACATCCGTTTCCATCTGGAGACCGCGGAGTGCCGCTACTGCCAGGCCAATCTGGCGGATTTGGTGGCCGCGTCCGATGCCGACCGACATGTCGTTCGGCGGCGAAAGTATTTCCAAACGAGCGCCGGTTACTTGAAAAAGTGAGCCTGCCCCCCGGTGGTAAAAATTCGCCGCTCAACCTTGCGGATTCCGGCCCCAGGCATTAACCTTCGCGGCTCGAAACCACTTCAAAACCCCAATTTCCCTCCCCCGAGGAAGCTACCATGACGCTCGATCGCAGCCTGAAGGTAAAAGCTGGGGCGATCAAAGCGCGGAACGTGCTGACCCGAGCCGAGCGGATCGCCCAGTTGCAACGACTTGAGAAATTCAACGAAGACGAAGCCATCCTGGGCATGCCCAAGGTGCGTGTGGTCAAGGTCTCGCTGAAGAAGAAGAAGAAGGTCAAGAAAGCCGACGACGACAAGAAGTAGTCGAGCCCAGTTGTCGCGCACGTTCAGCTTCGGCTGTGCGTTGCCGCACGAACGATCAAGCCGTGAGCGAATTCTTTCGCGCACGGCTTTTTTCTTCGCCGTTTGGCCTGCCGGAATGCCCCGGCGTTCGCGTACAACTTACGTCTTCGGAAACGTTTGCCCCTGCATCCCCCGCCGCCTACCGGCGAATGTCGTGGCGCAATCGCTTCGGCCGTCCGAGACGACGGCGTGGCCGAGTCGAGTAGGGATGCATGTGGGGCCTTTTTGGCATGCCCGTCGCGGGGCGAACCCGCCAGTCGCCAACTCCCTCAACCCGGCCTTTTTTTGATGTCCACTGCCGACGCAACCGCAAAGACTGTCGCGGAAACCGACACCACCGAGTCAAGCTCGACCGCGGAGACCGTGGCGGTCACTGAAACGGCCAGTAATCCCGCCAGTGATCCGGCTGTGGCGGTCGATCCTCAGCGGCTTCCCCACCCCGAGAAAACGCGCCCGACGCGGATTCTGTGGGAGTACGTCGCCGTGCTCTCCGCCGTCCATCTGGTTGCCCTGCTGGCCTTCGTCCCGTGGCTGTTCACCTGGTCGGGGTTGGTGATTGCGATCGCCGGTCACTTCGTGTTCGGAATGATGGGGATCACGATCGGCTACCATCGGTTGCTCACTCACCGCGGGTTCACCTGCCCGAAATGGCTGGAGCACGGTTTGGCGATTCTGGGGATGTGTAATCTGCAGGACTCGCCGGCTCGCTGGGTCGCGATCCACCGCATGCATCACCAGCACAGCGACGACCAGCCCGATCCGCACTCGCCGTTGGTGAGTTTTCTGTGGGGCCACATGGGCTGGGTCGTGGTCCGCAACCGAGACCTCGATCGGACGTCGCACTACGAGCGCTACGTCCGCGACTTGCTGCGAGATCCGTTCTATCTGCGTCTTGAGCGAAAGGGCGGTTGGTTCTTCGTCTTCCTCGGGCACGCCATCGTGTTGACCTTGATCGGCGCGTTGGTGGGTTATTTCGTCGACGGGGGTGCGGGGGCGCTGAAGTACGCGGCCAGCTATTACGTCTGGGGCGTCGCGGTCCGCACCGTGTTCGTGCTGCACGGCACCTGGGCGGTGAATTCGGTCGCTCACGCGTTCGGCTATCGCAACTACGAAACGCGTGACCACAGTCGCAACAACTGGCTCGTCGCGCTGTTCAGCCATGGCGAGGGCTGGCACAACAATCACCACGCCGAACCCCGCTCGGCCGCCCACGGTCACCACTGGTGGGAATTCGACATGTCGTGGCGGGTGATTCGATTCATGGAAATGATCGGGCTGGCGAAGGACGTCGTGCGCCCCAAGTCGATGACGAAGTAGGCAGGTCGGCTCGAACGAATTGAATTACCGCTAAGCCAAGCGTTTGTCGAATGTGAAGTTGATCAGCGACCACGTTGGTGCGTGATCGATCAATTCTGAGTGGCTGTTTCGCTCTTTGACGGCATCGAAGGTGATTGGCATAAGCAATGCATCCGTCAGCGGTTTCGCAATGACGATCAGTGCAAGCCCTCGCGAAACATTCTTACGCGGCCGGGTGAGCACGCCCTTGGGCGATTGCAGCGATTCTCATTCAGAAGAAGCGTGCAGCGATCACGGAGGGACCATCAGCAAAACTTGCATTTCGCAAGAGGGTGCAGTGTCATTCAAGCCCAGCATCACCACGATTGACAATGCATGCTCCTCGACAACAGACGCGTTCCATCTGGTCATTCCTTTGGCGTGCTCGCTATTGGCCGGGAAAGATCCGAGACCGAGTCCTTGGCGCCTTGTTCTTTCCGATTCGTTTCGTTCTTCGTAAGAACGAACGGTTGGCGCGGTTCGCTGCTTGGATGCGGCTGAGGCGACGGCGATTGATCGCAGTGTTCGTTCTGGTGACGCACGTCTTGGGCGCGATCGCGTCGCTGAACGTGCTCACCGAGCAGCGTTCTCCACAGGGTGCGATCGCCTGGATTGTCTCGCTCAATACATTGCCTTACATCGCGGTCCCGCTGTACTGGACGGTCGGCGAAACTGACTACAGTGCGAGTGCGATCGCCTATCGAGCGAGCCTCTCGAAGGGGCAGCCGATCGTCAAGCAACTCTACCGAGACCTCAAATCGGCAGAGTTGGTGGTTCCCGCGACGGACGACACGAAGCGATTGCTGACGCGTCTCGTGAAGTTACCCGTGACGCGCGGCAATGCGGCGCACTTGTTGATCGACGGGATCGAAACGTTCGACGCAATCATGGCCCGGATCGAAGCAGCCGAATCCTATGTGCTGGTCGAATCCTACATCATTCACGATGATCAACTCGGTAGAGAATTCAAAGACTTGTTGATCGCCAAGGCGAACCAAGGTGTGCGGGTTTGTGTGCTCTACGACGAGTACGGGAGTCGTAATTTACCGAGTGAGTACGTCTCGGAGTTGCGTTCAAACCGTGTCGCGGTCGTCGGGTTCAACTCTCCACTGGCCGACGGTTCAACGACTCGACTGAACTTTCGCAATCACCGGAAATTAATTGTCGTCGACGGCGACACCGCCTTCGTCGGTGGTCTGAACATCGGCGATGAATATCGATACGGAGTCGATGAGCTGGGGCTCTACCGAGACACCCATGTCCAAGTTCGTGGACCTCTCGTCCAGTGCTGCCAAGTGGTGTTTGCCGAAGACTGGCATGCGGTGACGAACGAGATTCTCGATGGGCTTCAATGGACTCCCGTTGCGGCGACGGACTCCGGCGGCGTTGGGCTGTGTGTGCCGACAGGCCCTGCAGATGACTTCGAGACCGCGTCCCTGTTTTTTATGCAGCTGATCCAATCCGCCAAGCAACGCGTCTGGATCGCGACGCCCTACTTTGTTCCCGATGAGCAGATGGTGACGGCGTTGAAAATGGCGGCGCTTCGCGGTGTTGATGTCCGCATTCTGATCCCGGAGCAGTCGGACTCGACGCTCGTCTGGTTGTCTTCGTTTTCGTACTTGGATGAACTGGACGCGTCCGGCATCCGCGTCTATCGATACCAGGGACGGTTCATGCATCAAAAGGTCATTCTGGTCGACGATTCGGTCGCGGCTGTCGGCACGGCCAACTTTGACAATCGGTCATTCCGGCTGAATTTCGAAGTCATGTTGGCGTTCTTCGATGCCGATTTCGTCGCGGACGTCGTGCAGATGCTCGAAGAGGATTTGTCGCACAGCCAGATCACCAGCGGTGATGAACTGCAAGAGCGAGCCTTTGTGTTTCGGATGTTGGTCCGCGCGTCGCGCCTGCTGGCTCCGATCCAGTAACGGCAGCGACACGAGCGCGTCGTAGCGCTCACTAGTCGGGGTCGCAGCGAATCAATCCGCCGGCGGTGCGGCAGTCTGCGTACGTAAAGGATTTGATTGGTGAGCCAGAGCGTGCGGGCTGGCCGGGTCCGAGGGCGCCGACGTCATTTGCTTCGACACCCTTCGGGCAACGCTGGGAAGCATTCTTTAGCGGTAGGGCGCGAGCCCTCCGGTGTTTCGGGAACGATGAGAGACCGGAGGGCTTGCGCCCTGCCGCTAACACATTGATATCAGCCGGTTCACGCCAGCGTCCGGGCGTCTCTGCTTGGCTTGGCGTTAGCGCTAGCGAGCGGGCTGGAATTGGCAAACGACTGCCGCGTTGCGGTTACGCCGGGTGATGCTTCGTCGTGATCGCCAGCGCGGCGTTGTAGAGACCGGGGCAGCTGGCCAGCACACTCGATGGAACCAGGCCCAGGGGGGTTCCCTTGGCGTCGGAGATTTTGCCTCCCGCTTCGGTCACAATCAGCTGGCCGGCGGCGAAGTCCCAGGGGGAGAGTTTGTACTCAAAGAACGCGCCGAACATGCCGCTGGCGACGGCGCAGAGATCCAGCGCTGCGGTTCCGAAGCGGCGGATCCCGTGGATGTCGTGGCTGAAGAAATCTTCGATCGCCGCGAGGGTCGACCGCATCATTGCGCCGCGGTCATAGTAGAACCCGCATCCGATCAGCGCGCTGGAGAGTGCGGTGACGCTTGAGGCGTCGATGGGATTGCCGTTGTGCTTCGCCCCGCCGCCTTTCACTGCGGTGTAGGTGTCGCCGGTGATCGGGTTGTGGACCACGCCGACCGTCGGGACGCCACCGCGGTAGTACGCGATCGAGACGGCGAAGTGCGGCACATGGTGAAGAAAGTTGTTGGTGCCATCGAGCGGATCAATGACCCACAGGTGCTCGGCACCGGTGTCGCCGACAAGGTCTTCTTCGCCCATCAAGGCATGATCGGGGAATTCTTCGGCGATCAGATTCGCGATCACGGACTGGCTTTCCAGATCGGCATCGCTGACCAGGTCGTAGCTCTTGCCGCCGATTTCAGACTTATCGCGCAGCTCGACGCCTTCGTGCCAATATCGATGCAAGACATGGCCGCCGGCAGCAGCGGCCGAGTCGGCGAGGCGGAGGATAGTTGCCAGGTCGCTAGGCATGGACTGCTCGGGCGAGTTGCTGCGGCGGGGGAGCGGGCGGGCAGATGCCGCCACGCTGGGCAGCGCCCCTTACTACAAGAACACCGTGGATCGCCGTTGAAGCGTAGCTGCCTTTGCCAGGAGCTAGGTCTCTGGCGTTTCCACGCTCTGGCGAGCGCCGCGACGTCAAAGCTGCCCGCGACGCGAGGTGCGTCGGCTGACCGCTAGCGTTCTCGGTAGGTGATTCGACCCTTGGTCAGGTCATAGGGCGACAGTTCGACACGGACCTTGTCGCCAGGGACGATACGAATGAAGTGCTTGCGCATCCGTCCTGCGACGTGCGCCATCACTTCGTTGCCGGTTTCCAATTGGACTCGGAACCGGGTGTTGGCGAGGGCCTGGGTGACCGTGCCCTCGACTTCGAACGCTTCTTCTTTCTTTCCCAACTGTTTTCCTAGGGGTTATCGTTTGCTGAACTGGACGCCACGTCGGGCACCGCGCAAACCAGGTTTCTTTCGTTCCTTCATGCGAGAGTCTCGCGTCAGGAACCCGCCATCCCGGAGGGCATCGTGAAGCGACTCGTCGTAGCTGACGAGTGCACGACCGAGTCCCATACGAACCGCTCCACTTTGACCGGTCAGACCGCCACCGGTGACACGCACGACGACGTCGAGCTTGTCCGTTAATTCGACGGCGGCAAGGGCTGCGGTGATTGCAGCTTGATCTTGGTCGTTGACGAAATATTCGTTCAACGGTTTTCGGTTGATCGTAATCTTGCCTTCGCCGGCACGGACGCGAACGCGAGCGACGCTGCTTTTGCGTCGTCCGGTTCCGAGGGCGTCACCGTTGATCTTGTCTTTTTTGACCAGGGTCATCAGTAGAGTCGGTAAATGAGTCGTTTGGAGGGTGGTTTCAGGGTGCTAGCCGAGCGAGACAGACGCGTGGGGCTAGCGAATAAGGCTAGCTAACTTTCTTGCCTGTGCGAGCCAGCGGCTTCGGATCTTGAGCGACGTGCGGGTGATCCGGGCCGGCATAGATCTTCAGTTTCTTGATCATCTGGCGGGCCAGTTTGTTTTTCGGCAGCATCCGGCGGACGGCGTGGAAGATCAGGTCTTCCGGCTTGCGTTGCTGGCGATCGGCATAGCTTTCCAGTTTCAGTCCGGGATAGCCGGTGTACCAGGTGTAGTGCCGGTCGTCCATCTTGCGGCCCGTCATCGCGACCTTGTCGGCGTTGGTGACGATCACGAAATCGCCGCAATCGACGTGCGGAGTGTACTGCGGGCGGTGTTTGCCCATCAGGACGACAGCGATGTCACTGGCCAAGCGTCCGAGTACCTCGTCAGAGGCGTCGACGACGTGCCAATTCTTTTCAACTTGGCCGGGTTTGGCCATGTAGGTAGGTTGCGTCACGGAAACAGTTCTACGGGTAACGGAAAATGTGCGGTCGGGCGAAGGTCAAACGGAAGGCTCAGCACAACGGGACGATCCAACGGGTCGTTGCCATCGATGCGGTCGCTGCCACTTTGACGTGCAGATCGGCCGTGTTGTCAGGCACCCTTTGTCTTCGGCTGCGATTTCAGCCGGTTTATCACGGCAGCATCTCGCTTGGAAGCTGAGCGAATCGAGTTCGCGGGTCTGCCGCCGAGAAAGACCGAGAACGGTCCTCGGGCGGAGGATTCGGAAGCGTATCGACACCCGCGCGGCTCGGCAAGGGCTTTTCAGAGTTTTCGGGGTCGAAAATGGGATGCCGCCTCAACTTTCGAAACGGCTTAAGTACTTCGTCAGCCGAAGTTTCTTGCGCGCGCTGTCGCTGGTCATGTAACGCAAACTCCCAAAGATGGGGCGTTTGGGACCCCAAGCCCTGTCGTAACGCCCCAGCACCCAAAAAATGCCGCTGTACGAATTGGGGTCGCGCCCATCGAGAGCATATTTGTTGTTCAGATGGATCATGAACTCCAACGCCTGCTCGGCGGATTCGGTCCAGTGCAGGATTTTCTTGCCCCACAGCATTCGCATGTAATTGTGCATCACGCCTTCGCGGACGAGTTGCCGCTGGGCCGCGTTCCAAAGCTCGTCATGGGTTTCGGCTGCGTCAAATTGCTGCAGCGTGTAAGTCACCGGACGCTCGTCGTCGGCCGTTGCCGCGATCGATTTCTTGGCCCAATCGGGTAACGACTCAATTTTGTCGTACTGGTCGGGCTCGCGAAACGCCAGGTTGAAGCCCATTTCACGCCAGGTCAGGATTTGGTCCAAAAAACCTTCGGCCGGTTCGCTGGTGTTCCAAAACCCGTGGTTCTTGCCGTTCGCCTCGGAAGCCTGGTCTGGGGTCCATTCTTCGTGATCCAAGACCCGTTCGACGATTTCGTGGGTGGCGATGTGGCCGAAGTGCAGATGCGGGCTCAGTCCGGTCGTGGCTTCTTCGTCGGGATGATTCCGATCGGTGTGATACACTTCCAGCCGATCGGCCAAGAACCGGTCCAGGCGTTCCGCCGCGGCCGCACTGCCACCGGTGACCACCGGACTGGGGGCGACGTCATGATCGATCGCGATCTTGGCCAAGCCATCGGGTTGGAGCAGCGCATCGAGGTCCGCCGGCTTCCATTTTCGCGTCACCGAGGCCGGTAATTGATCCAGTTCAGGTAGCGAAACGCCGTCTAACGGGTCGGGTTCAGGCAGCTCGGTCAGGCAGTCGAGGATGTTTTTTTGCATCCAGCGTCGATAGCTGTGAGCGACCGTGAACGTCCGCTCGGGCAGCCGCATCGGTACGACGCCATTGCCGTCGACCAGTTCCAGCGGCACCGGCAAGCGATCCTTGACCGCCTTGATCATGTCGGGCAGGAAGAAGCAAGGGTATTCATCGGTGACCACCGTGCATGCCTTTTCGGCCAATTTCGCCAGCAGCGGCGAGCCGCGACCGGGTTTCGGCTCGACGTACGGAAAATACGTCACCGGTTTGTCACGCAAGGCGTCGGCGTTGTCTCGCATGCCTTCGATGATGAAGCGATGGATGCGGTCGCTGGCCCAGCGGTAACGGACGCGGAGCGGTTCGAAGATCACCAGCGGTCTATCGAGTGCTTCGGCCCGGTCGACGGCATGTTGCAGCGCGAAGCTGTAACGTGTTCGTCGTGACGCGATCATCCAGTACAACACGTACTGGCCGTCACGTTGCAAGGAACGGGAATTCGCCTGAGAGAGTCGAATCTCGGGGATTGGCATCTTGGCTCATGGACGGGTGGAATTTTCAAGCAAGACTGTAGCGGACGTCACCACGGCGATAGTATTGTGCCAGAGCAACCGGCCCGGCATTCATTCGGATCTGACAACTTGACGCGAAACCGACTGCGAAAAAAGCTTCCCCTGCTGGCCACGTTGACCCTGATCGTGTTCGCCGCGGCCGCCTACATCTTCGGATTGGCGTGGATCCAGTCGCGGATGTATGCGTTTTACGACTTCGAGGACCTGATCCAGCCGCGGTTGATCGATGCGACCATCGTCGGCTGGCTGCTGTTTTTCTGCAGTTCGATCGGCAGTTTCCTGAACGTCGTCGCGTGGCGGATGCCTCGTGGCGAAGGCATCGGAGGTCACTCGCATTGCCCGCGTTGTGCCAACACGTTGAAGATCCAGGACAATGTTCCGGTGTTGGGCTGGATCTCGCTGGCCGGGCGATGTCGATTCTGTTCGCTGCCGATTTCCCGCCGTTATCCGATCGTCGAAGCGTTGGTGGGGGGCTCGCTGACGCTGATCGGAATCACCCAGCTGTACTCGCTTTCGCTGCCGGCTCAATTCGTCCACGCGCACGAAGGTCCGCTTTGGACGCCTCGCGTGTCACCGGAGCTGTTGGCGATCTTGACCTATCACACCGTCGCGGTTTCGACGCTCTGGGCGATGGCGTTGATCCGGATCGACGGGACGCGATTGCCGACCCGATTGATCGTGTTTGCCGGCATCGCCGTGGTCATTCCGATGCTGGCCTATCCGACCGTGATGGTCGTCCCGTGGCAGGCCACTCGGCCGCTGTACTGGGTCCCCGAGGGGCTGCACGTCGAGGCGATCATGCGGGTGGCCACCGCCCTGGTCGCCGCGGCGCTGTTCGGCCGCGTGCTGGCCAAAGGGTTGTGTCCCTCGGCCGATTTGAAGCTGGACCCGCTCGGGGGCGGCACCACGCGGTTGGTCGACTTGATCGCGATGCTGTCGATCCCCGCCATCGTGATCGGTTGGCAATCGATGCCGGCGCTGGTGATCGTTGCGGCGATCCTTTCGCTGCTGCTGCGTCCGATGTTGCGGTGGATCCCCATCAATGATGGACCGAAAGGCCAGATTGCGGATCGGGGTGCGATGGAGGCGTTCGCGTTTGCGTTGCCGTTTGCGTTGACGCTGCACCTGTTGTTTTGGCGTGTGCTTTGGGAAACGCCGTACTGGCCGAGCGACCAGAGCAGCCGCAACGTCATCATCGTCTCGGCGCTACTGGTTTTGGTGGTGCCGTGGTTCGTCCGGGACCGCACTACCGCCGCCACCACTGCCGCCACCACGGACGTCGCGTCGGTGGACGCGGTTGCCGATGAAGGTGTCGGTCGGCAAGCCGGTGTTGACGAACAAGCTCCTGCCGGTGAAGCGGAGATCGCCTCGGCGGGCTCAGCTAACGAATTGCCAGAACACCATGGCGATGGCGAATCCGATCAGCGAGATCAGGGTCGAGATCACGCCCCAGGTCCGTAGCGTCTGGGCTTCGGACATCTGGAAATAGCGGGAGATCATCCAGAACCCCGAATCATTGACATGCGAAAACCCGGTCGCTCCGGCCGCGATCGCGACGGTGATCAGTGCCAATTGCGGCTGGCTCATGCCATCGACGAAATTGCCCATCAGTCCGGCAGCGGTCAGCATCGCCACGGTCGCTGACCCTTGGGCGACGCGAATCAGCGTCGCGAACACCCACGCCAACAGCAACACGGAGATTCCCGAATCGCGAAAGATCTCTTCCATCGCGTCGGTGATTCCCGTCGCGGCCAGCACGCCCTTGAACACCCCGCCCGCTCCGGTGATCAGAATGATGATCCCCGCCGGGCCGAGCGCCTTGGTCGAAATTTCCAGCAACGTCTCGCGGTCCACGCCACGCCGTGTGCCCAAAAAGTACAACGCAAAGATCGTCGAAAACAGCAGCGCCATCACGGGGTGCCCGATGAACGTGACGAACTGCACCACGGGCGATGCGGTCGCCAGCGTCGCGGCCAGTTGTGCCCCTCGCTCGTCACGCGTCAGGCCTTCGGGCAGCCCGGACGCGATCCACTGCTCGACGACCGTGTTGGCCAAAATCAACCCGATCGGCAGCGCGATCAAGAACAAAATGAAACCGAAGGACGGCAACGCGACTTGCTCGTCTTCGTCGATTTGCGGGGCCGGCGGCAGGTTGATCTCCACGCCCTTGGCCAGCTTCACGCACAACCACGGGCCACACAGAATCGCCGTCGGCAATCCGACCATCACGCCGAACAGAATCACCCAGCCCAAGTTGACGCCCAACAGATACGCCACCGCAACCGGTCCGGGCGTCGGAGGCACGAACGCGTGGGTCACGGCCATCCCCGCGACCAACGGCAAGCCGAAATGCAGGAACGGCCGTTTCGTGTCTCTGGCTAGGGCGAACAGCAGTGGCGCCAAGATGACGAGCGCGACATCCAGAAAAACGGGGATGGAGATGATGAACCCGGTCAACAACATCGCCCACGACGCGCGTTTGGGGCCGAAGATGCGTACCAGATGATTGGCCAACGCTTGCGTGCCGCCGCTGTGTTCCAGGATCGCGCCGAAGATCGCGCCGATCCCGATGATCGTCGCGATGAACCCGAGTGCGCTGCCCATGCTCTTGACGATCGTGTCGGCGACTTGGGTCAGCGGGACCGCTTCCGGATTGACCGTCCGACTGGTCGCGGCGACGAAGACCGAGACGACCAGTAAGGCCAGAAACGCGGACAGTTTCAGTTTCAGGATCAGCACCAACAACAACGCGATGCCGAACACCAGCAGCGCGATCAACGGCCCCGCCGGCGGCGTCACCGTCTCGGTTTGCCCCCACAGCATCGCATCAGAAGTCATCGACAGGAGATCAACCGGGGGAAGCAAAGACGCATCGATCAACGGAGGCACCGTGTGGAGCAGGCGGAGAGACGGAAGGGGATGCCCGAGAAGCATTCAGCGGCTCCGGAGTCGCTGGCGGGAGCGGCGAGTCTAGGCGGGCGGCCCGCGTGGGTCAAGATTTGGCCCTTAGCGGGGCGTCAGGGGGGAGGGGACGGTGCGCGGGTGTGCAGGCTTTCGCCGCTCGGGGTCGCTGCGGAGCAGCGAGGGGGAGTCGCCTGAAGGCTAGACACCAACGTGCGCTGGTGCCGCCCGGGGTCGCTGCG